>CAUWEK010000065.1:0-9966 GCA_963557435.1 uncultured Dysosmobacter sp. | reverse complement strand
ATGTGGAGTTCGGCTCCGGCTTCAAGATCGCCATGCGGGACCTGGAGATCCGGGGTGCGGGCAACCTGCTGGGCCCTGAGCAGTCCGGGTATCTCATGAGCGTGGGCTACGACCTCTATTTAAAGCTTTTGGAAGAGGCGGTGCTGGAGGAAAAGGGCGAGGAGCGCAAGGTGGAGACGGAGTGCTCCGCGGACCTGACGGTCAACGCCAATATCCCCGAGCGGTATGTGCCCGCGGCGGAGCAGCGGATGGACCTCTACCGGCGCATCGCCGCCATCCGCACCAACGAGGACGCCTCCGACCTGCTGGATGAGATGCTGGACCGCTACGGCGAGGCCCCCAAAAGCGTGCTGGCGCTTTTGGATGTGGCACTGCTGCGCGCGGCGGCGGCCAAGGCGGGCGTGTCGGACATCTCCCAGAAGGGCAGTGCCCTGAAGCTGCAATTGGCCCTGTTCCGGCCGGAGGCGCTGGTGGCCGTGTGCGGCATGCCCAAGTACCGCCAGCGGCTGACCCTCTCCGCCGGGGACTCCCCGTCCCTGACGCTGCGGCTCAAGCCCGGCGCCGACGTGCTGGAGAGCGCCACGGAGCTGGTGGAGGACCTGCGTCTTGCCACGGAGGAGCATGCCGGGACATAAAGACGGCCCTGACGGCATAGGATGGGACATCCCGCCGGAAGGAGCCTGAACGCCATGAGAAAACCCATCCTGCTTGTCTGCGTCGTCTTTGCCTGCGGGCTTCTTGCCGCCTGCGGCTCCCTGGCTCCGGCTCAGGAGGGGCTGTGGGAGGAGCTGGGTCTTGCACCTGACCAGACTGTGGCGGCGGTGGATGACCGGGAGATCTCTGCGGGGCTCTATCTCTACTGGCTCACGGAGATCACCGACGGCATCCGGCAGTATTACAGCCAGGAAGAACAGGAACCGGACTGGTCGGCCCAAGTGGAAGAGGACCTCACCCTGGGCCAGTATGCCAAGGAGCGGGCGCTGGAGAGCGCCGCCGTGTACGCCACAGTGGAAAACTGGGCCCAGCGCTATGACTGCGCCCTGACGGAGGCGGACCGGGCCGAGGCCGCCCAGGCCTGGGCCGACGCGGCGGCGGAGCACGGCGGAGAGGACGCCTACCTTGCCTCTCTGGCCCAAAAGGGCCTGGACGAGGCGGGGGCGCGCCGCATGGCGGAGGACCACATCCTCTATCAAAAGCTCTGCGACCTGGCCCTGGAGGAGGGCTCCGGGCTGTGGGAGGAGACGGCGGACCTTGACCAGTTTTATACCCAGCGGGGCTATGTGACCGTGGACCTGGTGGAGTTTTCCGCCGACGGCGCGGAAGAGGCCGCATCTCTGTTCGGCCGCATCAACGAAAGCGCCGATCCGGTGGCAGAGCTAGCCGGCATCCGCCAGGAGCGGGGACAAAGCGGCTGGCCCCGCACGCTGCTGCCCGGGGACGGTTCCCTGCCCGACGCCTATGCCCAGGCGGCCGCGGCCCTCTCTCCCGGCCAGATCAGCGGCGTGGTGGAAGGGCCGGAGGGCTTTGCCATCCTGGCCCGGCTGGAGGACGACTGCGAGGCGGTGCGGCTGGAGCTGATGGACCACCGGCTGCTGGAGAGCGTCCGCAGCGCCCGGCTGGAGGTGTCCCAGAGCTATCAGGAGCTGGAAGTGGAGACATTCTGCGCCGCACTGGACGCGGCTCACTGACACCGCCAAGGACGGTTTCGGCCGGTTTTCGTCATGTTGACGAAAACCGGCTTTGTTTTGTCAAAGATTTAACAAATTTTCGGATTTCACAGAGTTTTTCATTGACGGGGCCGGGGAAAGGCTCTATAATAAAACTCGTAGCGGGAGAGCAGATCGTTATTTGTCAAAAAATTAGCAATCATGTTTATCTTTTGACAAAGCCTGGCTTTCCTGTGATTCCGTAAGCCGCGGCGGCACGAAGCCCTGGGCTGACCGCTGCCGCCGTATCCCAAAATACATTATAAAAAATGGAGGACTATCATGAAAGAGCTCTATGTCGTCAATTGCTGCAGAACCGCCATTGGTTCCTTCGGCGGTGCCCTGAAGAACACTCCCGCCGCTGATCTGGGCGCCATCGTGGTGAAGGAAGCCCTGAACCGCGCCGGCGTGAAGCCCGAGAACGTGGATGAGGTCATGTTCGGCTGCATCCTCACCGCCGCTCAGGGCCAGAACGTGGCCCGCCAGGTGTCCATCAAGGCCGGCATCCCCTATTCCGTGCCCGCCTACACTGTGGGCATGGTGTGCGGCTCCGGCATGAAGTCCCTCATTGAGGGCGCCCGCTCCATCCTGGCCGGCGACGCCGACGTGATCGTCTGCGGCGGCACCGAGAACATGAGCGCCGCTCCCTTCGCCTCCATGGACGCCCGCTGGGGTGCCCGCATGGGCGACAAGAAGCTGGTGGACACCATGATCAAGGACGGCCTGTGGGACGCCTACAACAACTATCACATGGGCACCACCGCTGAGAACATCAACGACATCTGGGGCATCACCCGCAAGGAGCAGGACGAGTTCGCCGCCGCTTCCCAGCAGAAGACCGAGGCCGCCCAGAAGGCCGGCAAGTTCGAGGCTGAGATCGTTCCCGTCCCCGTGAAGGTCAAGAAGGAGATTGTGGAGTTCAAGGTGGACGAGTTCCCCAAGGCCGGCGTGACCGCTGAGGGCATCGCCAAGCTGCGCGGCGCCTTCCCCGTTGGCCCCGAGTCCCCCAACCCCCAGGTCGTCCACACCTTCGAGCCCACCGGCATCCAGGAAGCTGAGGACAAGGGCACCCAGCGCGTGACCGCTGCCAACGCCTCCGGCATCAACGACGGCGCTGCCGCCATCGTGCTGGCTTCCGGCGAGGCTGTGGCCAAGTACGGCCTCAAGCCCATGGCCAAGCTGATCGGCTGGGGCCAGGGCGGCGTGGATCCCAAGATCATGGGTGTTGGCCCCGTGCCCGCTTCCCGTCAGGCTATGGCCAAGGCCGGCGTGACCATCGACGACATCGACCTGGTGGAGGCCAACGAGGCGTTCGCCGCTCAGTCCATCGCCGTGGCCCGTGAGCTGGGCTTCGACATGAGCAAGGTCAACGTCAACGGCGGCGCCATCTCCCTGGGCCACCCCGTCGGCGCTTCCGGCGCCCGTATCATCGTCACCCTGCTGCACGAGATGCAGAAGCGTCCCGACGCCAAGAAGGGCCTGGCTACCCTCTGCATCGGCGGCGGCATGGGCGTTGCCACCGTGTTCGAGAAGTGCTGATCGGCACCGTAACAAAACAATAAAACAGGCGGCAGGCATTTGCCTGCCGCCTGTTTTTTCATCCGGGCAGCAAAAAAGAGGAGGCCAATGCCTCCTCTTTTTTCTTGGGTCGCTTACAGGTTGGCGTTGATGGCGGCGACGAAGGTCTCCGGGGGCATGACGCCCACCTTCCGGTCCACTTCCTTGCCGTTCTTCAAAAACACCACGGTGGGGATGCTCATGACGCCGAACTGACGGGCCAGCTCCGGCTCCTCGTCCACGTTCACCTTGCCCACCAGCACCTTGCCCTCAAACTGCTGGGCCAGGGAGTCGATCACCGGGGAGAGCATCTTGCAGGGGCCGCACCAGGAGGCCCAGAAGTCCACCATCGCCAGAGGGGCCGCGTCCACCACGGACTTGAATTCGCTGGTTTTCAAATGCTTGACTGCCATTGTCATAATCTCCTTTTCGTTTTGTATTCTCGCTGTTTCTATCGTTTATTTATATGTGTACCAATGCCGGTTACGACTGTGATTGGCGGCTTTTCCGCTCAGCCTCCGCCGCAAAGGCGGCGGCACTCTGTCCGGCCACCAGCCCCTCGCCCACGGCCTTGGCCACCTGGAGGGGGCCGCCGGTGCAGTCCCCCGCGGCAAAGAGGCCGGGGAGGTTCGTGGTCATGCGGCGGTCCACCGTCACGTAGCCGTTGTCTGTGGCAAGGTCCGGGAACAGATCCGTGGGGGCCATGGTGGGCCGCAGGATGAACACGCAGTCCACCGCCTCCGTCACACCGTCGCAGGTGACGGTCTCCACCGTGTCCCCGCCGGCAATGGAGCAGGACTTGGGCTTGTGGAAATAGGATACCGTACAGCCGATGCTCCGGAGGAAGTCGGCCTCCTTGCGGGCCGAATCGGAAAAGCCCAGCACCGCCACGGACCGGCCCCGGTAGAGCATGCCGTCGCAGGTGGCGCAGTAGCTGACGCCGCGGCCCAGGAACTCCTGCTCGCCGGGGAACTTCTTCCCCCTGGCCACGCCGCCGGAGAGCACCACCGCCCGGGCGTTATACATGTCCGAGCCTACGCTCACATACCAGTTATCCATCATGTACGAGGCGCTCAGGGCCCGGCCGGTGAGGAATTCCGCGCCGGCGGCCTCCGCCTGGGCACGCATGTCCGAGAGCATCTGAGCGCCGCTCACCGCGCCCATGCCCAGGTAGTTGTCCACCCGCTCTGCCCGCCAGAGGGGGTTTTCCTCCGGGGGGTTGGTGACCACCAGCACGCTGCGGCCCCGGGCGCGTACGTTCAGCGCCGCGGAAAGCCCCGCCGGGCCGCCGCCGATGACCAGAACATCATAGGACATAGCTGGAAACCTCCTCTCCAAACAGTGCCGCCACCAGACGGGCCACCTCCGCGGATGCGGCCTGATAGTATACCTCGTTGCCGCTGCGCTCCGCAGTGACCACTCCGGCGGAGCGAAGCTTTTGCAGATGCTGGGAGATACAGGACTGGGACATGCCCGTGCCCCGCTCCATACAGGTGACATTGCGGCACCCGCCCAGCAGCAGGCTGTGCACGATCTCCAGCCGGATGGGATTGGAGAGTGCTTTCAGCAGCGCCGCCTGCGCCGTATAGTCTGCCCGGTTTTCCATGGCGTTCACCGTCCTTTCGCAAATCTTGATATTAGATTATCATAATATTGTGATAGTTCAGTGACATATGCAACACCAAACAAAAATTTTTCCGGGGGGCGGCGGGGCGGTTGCTTTTGGAACAGGAGTTTGATACACTGGTAAAAACCAAACGGGAGCCGGCGGACGCGCCGCCGGCTCCCTATTCAAAAAAGCGGCGGCGCTCGCAGCTCGGGGGGCGGACGCTGCGGTGGGAAACGTAATCCGAACGGGCGCCCGTGCCGCTTGCGCCATCCTATGCGCGGCGCTTCGTCCCTGCCACTGGCCGGGGCGCACGGGGCACGCCGGAACAATTGGGAAAGGGAGTATTTTCATGGTTAAGATCGCGCCTTCCATCCTCTCCGCGGATTTTGCCAACCTGGAGCGGGATATCCACCGGATCGCCGACGCCGACTATGTCCATGTGGACGTGATGGACGGCGTGTTCGTGCCCAATATCTCCATCGGCATCCCGGTGGTGCAGTCCATCCGCAAGGTGACGGACATGTTTTTGGACGTGCATCTGATGATCGTGGAGCCGGTGCGGTATGTGGACCAGTTCTGCGACGCCGGCGCCGATCTGGTGACGGTGCATCTGGAGTCCGACACGCCGGAGAACATTCACGCCGCCATCGACAAGATCCACGCCAAGGGCAAAAAGGCCGGTGTGGTGCTCAAGCCCAAGACTCCCGCGGAAGCTGCACTGCCCTTCCTGGAAAAGGTGGAGCTCATTCTGGTCATGACGGTGGAGCCGGGCTTCGGCGGCCAGAAGTTCATGGCGGACATGATGCCCAAGGTGGCCCAGCTGCGCCGCTGGATCGACGAGAAGAACCCCGCCTGCGAGCTGGAGGTGGACGGCGGCGTGGCCCCGGACACCTGCCGCACCTGCATCGACGCCGGCGCCAACGTGCTGGTGGCCGGCAGCGCCGTCTACAAGGCGGAGGACATCCCCGCGCGCATCCGGCAGCTGCGGGGCTGAGAGAAAACGCGCCTCCGCCTGAAAGACCGGGCGGAGGCTGCCTTTTGCCGAATCACTGCAAAGTAGGAGTTGGAACCTGTATGGAATTTTTCCCCGCGCCCCTGGAAACATTGGTGGAGCAGTTCGCCCGCCTGCCGGGCATCGGCCGCAAGTCGGCCCAGCGGCTGGCTTTTTATGTGCTGGGCCTTCCCGAGGAGGACGCCCGGGCCTTTGCCGACGCCATCGTGGACGCCAAGAAGTCCGTGACCTGCTGTCCCGTGTGTCAGAACTTCACCGCCGGGGGCCTTTGCCCCATCTGCGCCTCCCCCAAGCGGGACGGGTCCGTCATCTGCGTGGTGGCCGATCCCCGGGATGTGGCCGCCATTGAGCGCAGCCGGGAGTACAACGGGCGCTACCATGTGCTCCACGGGGTTATCTCCCCCATGAACCATGTGGGACCGGACGACCTGTCCATCCGCCAGCTGGTGGAGCGGGTGTCCTCCGGGGAGGTCAAGGAGGTCATTATGGCCACCAACCCGGACACGGAGGGCGAGGCCACCGCCATGTACATCGCCCGGCTGCTCAAGCCCTTTGACGTGCGGGTCACCCGCCTGGCCTACGGCATCCCCGTGGGCGGACACCTGGAGTTTGCCGACGATGCCACCCTCATGCGGGCCCTGGAGGGCCGCCGGGAGATCTGAGGGAAAAAAGAACAACAGCGCGCGTCCCCAGCGGGGACGCGCGCTGTTTCTGTTTCGGGATAGCGGGCGGCTGCTTCTCAGGCAAAGACCTCGCCCAAAAGCTCCACCGCCTGGGGAAGCCGGGCCTCGTCCAGACCGGCGTAGTTGATGACCAGGGTGTGGGCATAGGCCTCGCTGGGCACCGCCGCGTACTCCGACAAAAAGCCCAGCCGGACCCCCAGCGCCTCCGCCCGCTGCCGAAGCTCCTCGTCGGAGCGGTCCGTGTCCAGCCGCAGGAGGAAGTGCAGTCCCGCCCCCTGCTCGGAGATGGTGATGCGGTGGGCAAAGGGGCCGGCCCGGAAAGCGGCCAGGACGGCGCAGCGCCGCTGACGGTACTCCTTGCGCATGCGGGACAGGTGCTGCTCATAGTAGCCGCCGGAGAGGAACCGGGCCAGCACATGCTGCTCCAGAGCCGGCACGGTACAGGCGTAGAAGTCCAGCTCCCGGCGGTAGCGCTCCAGCAGCCGGGGCGGCAGCACCACAAAGCCCACGCGCATGGAGGGAGAGATGGTCTGGGAGAAGGTATTCATATAGAGCACCCGGCCGCTGCGGTCGATGCTCTGGAGGGTGGGCAGCGGACGGCCGGAGAAGCGGAACTCGCTGTCGTAGTCGTCCTCGATGATGAAGCCGTCCACTTCCTCCGCCCACCGCAGCAGCGCCTGGCGGCGGGCGATGGGCGTCACCAGCCCTGTGGGATAGTGGTGGGAGGGAGACAGGTGGGCCACCGTAGCGCCGGAGGCGGCCAGGGCGGCAAGGTCCATGCCCTGGGCGTCCAGGGGCACCGGCCGGCAGGCCGCACCGCACTTTCCGTACACCTGGCGGATCTTGGGATAGCCCGGGTCCTCCGCGGCGAACACCGCGTCGGGGCCCAGCAGCTGGGCCAGCAGCAAATAGAGGTACTCCGCCCCGGCACCCACGATGATCTGCTCCGCCGACACGGACATGCCCCGGTAGTCCCGCAGGTCGTCGGCAATGGCCCGGCGCAGGGCGCCCAGGCCCTGGTGGGGCACCGGCCGCAGCAGGGCGGCGCCGTCCTCGCTGAGCACCTGCCGGGTGAGCCGGGCCCAGGTGGAGACGGGGAAGCGGGCGGTGTCCACCTGGTTGCTCTTCAGGTCCAGCCGCCACGGCCGGGCGGCTTCCGGCTCCGGGATAGCCGGCGGCTCCGGTGCTTTGGGGGCGGGGGTGCGGTCCACCCGGGAGACGAAAAAGCCCCGCTTGGGCAGAGTGTAGAGATAGCCCTCCGCCTCCAGCTGGGCGTAGGCGCCCTCCACGGTGATGACCGACAGGTGCAGATGCTCCGCCAGGGCCCGCTTGGAGGGCAGCCGCTCCCCTGCCGTCAGTTTTCCGGAGAGGATGTCCTCCCGGATGCGGCGGTAGAGGTATTCATAAAGAGGCAGGTCGCCCCGCTCCTCCATGGAATAGGTCAGCATGCCCATGCTCCTTTCTGACCTTATAAAAAATAAGGAAATTGATTATTTTAATCATACCATATCTGCCGTATGATGGCAACACAAACCAACGAGAAAGGGAGCGGAAAGCAATATGGAGAAACGATGTGTCCGGACGGAGGCCGCGCCGTCCGTCCGCGGGCTGGCCATGACGGGCGCGCTGGCGGCGCTGAGCTGCGCGGCCACGCTGACGGTGGCGGTGCCCACCCCCACGGGCGGCTATGTGAACCCCGGGGACGCGGTGGTACTGCTGGGGGCGTATGTGCTGGGCGGCGGCTATGGCGCGGCGGCGGGGGCGCTGGGGCCCGCCCTGGCGGACCTGCTGGGAGGCTACGGCGTCTATGTCCCCGCCACGCTGGTCATCAAGGGCCTGATGGCTCTGGCAGCGGGGAGGCTGTACCGGCGGGCGCGCCGCCATGTCTGGGCGGTGGCCTTGTGCGGCGTCGCGGCGGAGAGCATCATGGTGGCGGGCTACTGGCTCTACGACGCTCTGCTGCTGGGAAGTCTGGCGGCAGGGGCCGCGGGCGTGCCCGGCAATCTGGTGCAGGGCGCCTTTGGCGCCGCCTGCGCGGCGGTGCTGGCGGCGGCTCTGGAGAAAAATGCATGGGTGCGGCGGGTGTTCCCGGCCCTGTGAGCAAACAAAAAGCCCCGGCGATGAGCCGGGGCTTTTCCCTGTGTTGGATTTGGGGGACGGGCGGTTCTAAAATCCGCCGCAGGCTTGTAGGCTGAAAACGGGACTTACAGTCCGCCCAGCCCGTCGGGACCTTCTTTGCGGGGGGAGGCGCCCAGGCCCACGCCGGAGGTCTCCTTGGCGATGTCGAAGTAGCCCAGTTCCGTGCACTGATAGACCGGCAGGTAGAAAAGGGACACCAGGATGCTCCACAGGTCGATCATCAGCACCCACTTGATGGACGAGACGGCCAGGATGGCTGCCACGGCGGCGGGAGAGGACATGGCCGCGGCCTGCGCGATGGTCTGGTAGGAGACGCTCCACTCCAGCACCACCGCCGGCACGGAGGCCAGCAGCGACCAGCCCACATAGGTCAGGTCCAGTACAAAAAGCTGGCTCTTGTAGCCCACGGTCTGCAGCTTGCTCATGTCCAGGGCCTCCATGATGCCGATGCCCGGGTTTTCATAGAGGTTATAGAGGGCGAAGCGGTAGCGGTAGGAGGCGATGATGCCGGGGATCACGAACAGCAGGCTCCACAAAAAGGTGAACACGCCGATGACGATGTTGAGCCCGATGACCTTGCCCACAAAGGAAAAGCCGTCAAAAAGGGTCAGATATTCTGCCCGCTGGCCCCGGCGCACGGCCATGCAGTACAGTACGAAGCCCGCCGAGAGCACCATGGCCACAAGGCCCGTCAGCACGGAGACGAAGGTGCCCAGAAGTCCGGAGCCCATGCCCCCGGCGGCCACATCCGCCAGGTCCAGCCCCATGACGAGAAGAAGGTACAGCGCGGTCATGGCCTTGGCGGGAACCTGGGCCGTGCGCAGCAGCTGTTTCATATCGGCTTTGAGCCGTGTTCGGTCAATGACCTGCCACATGAGAAAGGTCCTCCAATCGGTGGTGTGGCCGTCCGGCGGGACGGCCTGAAACTGTGAGACCAATATAGCATCTTTCTTTTCCACTGGCAAGGGGGCGGTGGCCCATCCGGCGGCAAAGATGGGGGGGAGAAAAGGGGAAAATGTGGAAAATCACGAAAAAAAGCGCAAAAAAACGAGCTATTTTTGCAAAAACCGCCGTTCACAGACTGGACATTTTTTTCGTTTTGGTGTAGAATCAAACGCAGTATGTGGTAGTACCGCCAGAGTGCGATGCCCCCCTCCCGCGTCCACGGCGGGCGGGGATTTTCCTGCGCTTTGGACGCTATCAGGAGTAAAAATGAGGTGAAGACAATGGCACAAGCTTTCTTTGGCGGCGTTCATCCCC
>CAUWEK010000064.1:0-10309 GCA_963557435.1 uncultured Dysosmobacter sp. | reverse complement strand
AGTACGGCGCCGCCGATGTGGTGGCCAACGTCACCTATGTCAACGGCGAGGAGACCGAGCGCACGGTGCTCTCCTCCGTGACGCTGAAGGAGCCTGTGACGGAGCAGCGGCTCCAGGGCACCAAGGAGCGGCCCACCTGGCTGCCCACCGGTACCTTCCGCTGGCCCACCTCCGGCCGCATCACGTCCTACTTCGGCGGCCGGTCCTCTCCCGGCGGTATCGGCTCCACCAACCACAAGGGCATCGATATCGCGGCCCCCAAGGGCACGCCGGTCTACGCATCCGACGGCGGCACCGTGATCTACGCCGGCTGGATGAGCGGCTACGGCTATCTGGTGCAGATCGACCATGGTAACGGATACGTTACCTACTACGGCCACAACTCCAGCCTGCTGGTGTCGGTGGGTGAGCATGTCTACAAGGGCCAGCAGATCGCCCGCGTGGGCTCCACCGGCAACTCCACCGGCAACCACTGTCACTTTGAGATCCGCTACAACGGCGTGGCAAAGAACCCGCTGAATTATCTGTAAGCCCCCAGCCGACGCGCGGCCCCGGACCAAATGGTCCGGGGCCGCTTTTTCTGTCGGTACGAAAATTTTTTGCAAAAATCGAAAACGTTTACGGCAAAACGAAGAAAAAAAGACCACATATTGGAAATAGATGCAAAGCGCAACTAAAAATTTACATACAGGGGCCAAATAAGAAGAAAGTGAGGGTTTATGTAAGGAATCCATGCATTTTAATAAGGTTTTGCAGGAAGTGACACTAAAAACAGCATGGTTAAAACGCACAAAGGAATCAAAAAAATACATGCAAAACTATGAAAAATGGTAAAATCACCTTGACAATTTGTTCATAGAAATGGTACTGTAAAGACAAGAAGCTCGAAAACGTTTGCATAAGTCTTCCGCCATCAGGCGGAGGACGCAGAAAAGAGGGGGACTGAGCGCGCGATGAGACCGAAAGAAGAAAACTACTCAAAGAGCAAGCGGCTGAAAAACCAGATCAAAGCAGTCGTCACGAATCCCTACAACGTGATTGTGCTGATTGCGATCCTGCTGCTGACGTACCTGATTGTGCTTCCGCTGCTGGACATGATCTCCAGTACGTTTGAGCTGGCCCAGCGTGACCTGCGGGCCGTGGGCGGAGACGCCGTAGCCGGACAGTTCACCCTTTATTACTGGAAGCGGCTGCTGGCCAGCGAGCTGTCCATGTCCATGCTCATCAAGCCCTTGATCAACTCCTTGACCATCGGTGTGTGTGTTTCTGTTTGTGCCATTGCCCTGGGCTCCGTGCTGGCGTGGCTGATGGTCCGTTCCGACCTGCCCTGCAAGCCGTTTTTCTCCCTGGCGGTGATCATTCCCTACATGATCCCCTCCTGGTGCAAATCCCAGGCATGGCTGTCCATGTTCAAGACCGCGCGTCTGGGCGGCGCGCCGGGCTTCATGGCCTCCCTGGGCTTCAACGTGCCTGACTGGCTGGCCTACGGCCCCGTGGCCATCATCATCGTTCTGACGCTGCACTACTACGCATATACATACCTGCTGGTCTCCGCGGCGCTCAACTCCATCAACTCCGAGCTGGAGGAGATGGGCGAGATCCAGGGCGCCGGCAAGGCCATGATCCTGCGGCGCATCACGCTGCCGCTGGTGCTGCCGGCCATGCTGTCTGCCGTCATCCTGACCTTCTCCAAGGCCATCGGTACTTTCGGCACCATCAATTACCTGGGCTCTCCGGTGCAGTATTACACCCTGTCCAGCCAGCTGTACATGAACAGCAAATCCCTGAACACCCAGACGGCCTTCGCCATGGCCATCATCATGATCTGCATCGCCTCCGTGGCCGTGTTCATCAACCAGAAGCTCATCGGCGCCCGGAAGTCCTACGCCACCATCGGCGGCAAGGGCGGCCGCTCCACGCTGATCGGGCTGGGCAAGGTGGGCCGCCCGGTCATCACGATACTTTTGTTCGTGTTCTTCGCCGTGGGCATCATCATGCCGATCCTGATCCTGATCCTGGAAAGCTGCATGCTCAAAGAGGGCGTGTACAGCCTCTCCAACTTCACCCTCCACTACTGGATCGGTGACCCGGACCCCAAGATCATGGAGGGCATGCCGGGCATTTTCAAAAACCCCGACTTTAAGAAGGCACTGTTCAACTCCGCCCGGCTGACGCTGGTCAACGGCGTGTTCGGCACCATCTTCGGACAGATCCTCGGCTACATCTGCGCCAAGGGCCGCGGCAAGTTCCACGGCAAGCTGGTGGAGCAGCTGGTGTTCATCCCGTATCTGATCCCCTCCGTGGCATTCGGCGGCATTTACCTGTCCATGTTCTCTCAGCCCCAGACGCTCTTCGGCGTGACGCTGGTTCCCTCCCTGTACGGAACGTTCGCGCTGCTGACGCTGGTGTCCGTGGTCAAGCACCTGCCGTTCGCCTCCCGGGCCGGCACGTCCAACATGCTGCAGATCAGCGGCGAGCTGGAAGAGGCGGCCACCATCGAGGGCGCAGGCTTCTTCAAGCGGTTTATCAAGATCGTGTTCCCCCTCAGCAAGGGCGGCTTTATCTCCGGCTTCATGCTGATCTTCGTGTCCATCATGAAAGAGCTGGACCTGATCATCCTCATCATGACCCCCACCACCTCCACGCTGCCGTATCTGGCCTTCCAGTACCAAAACGGCAACTCTCCCCAGGCGTCTAACTGCGTGGCGATTGTGATGTTTACCATCGTGTTCTTGGTGTATGCCCTGGCCAATATCTTCGGCGACGCCGATCTGGCCAAGAGCATGGCGGGCTGACACGGATACTCAACTGAGAGGAGAAAACCATCATGAGTGAAATCATTCTGCAAAATATTGATAAATTCTACGGCAAGAACCACGTCCTCAAGGACCTGAACCTGACCATCAAGGACGGCGAGTTCATGACGCTGCTGGGCCCCTCCGGCTGCGGCAAGACCACCACGCTGCGTGTGGTCTCCGGCCTGGAAAAGCCCCAGAACGGCAAGATCTACATGGACGGCAAGGAGATCGTCAACGCCGCCGAGGCGTACTTCGCCCCGCCCTCCCAGCGGAATCTGAACCTGGTGTTCCAGTCCTACGCCCTGTGGCCCCATATGACCGTGTTCGACAACGTGGCCTTCGGCCTGCGGATCCGCAAGGAGTCGGCCGACAAGATCAAGACCATGGTGGCCAACGCCCTGGAGCGCATGCAGATCGGCGAGTACGCCACACGCTATCCCACAGAGCTGTCCGGCGGCCAGCAGCAGCGCGTGGCCATCGCCCGCGCCATCGTCTCCGAGCCGCGGCTTCTGCTGCTGGATGAGCCCCTTTCCAACCTGGACGCCAAGCTGCGCGTGGATATGCGCTCGGAGATCAAGCGTCTGCACCACGAGACCGGCACCACTATCATCTACGTCACCCACGACCAGGTGGAGGCGCTGACCATGTCCACCAAGATCGCCCTGTTCCGCAAGGGCGAGCTGGTGCAGGTGGCTCCGCCCCTGGAGCTGTACAACAACCCCTGCAACCTCTACACCGCCGACTTCATCGGCAATCCCAGCATCAACTTCGTCAAGAGCACCGCTACCGTGGACGCGGCCGGCATGACGGTGGAGAGCCCCCTGGGCCAGATGAAGTTCGAGCGCAAGGACATGACGTCCGACGCGCCCCAGAGCGGCAAGATCGACACCATCCTGGGCGTCCGGCCCGAGCAGCTGAGCATCAGCCGTACCCCCGACGACCAGCACTGGGCGGAGGGCCACGTGTACTCCGGCATGCCCGCCGGCTCCGAGACGCTGGTCAACGTCCGGGTGGGCGAGGCCATCCTGACCGTCAAGGAGCTGGGCTCCACCCACTATGCCGGTGACGAGAAGGTGTACCTGGGCCTGCGTCCCGAGAAGGCCAACGTGTTCGACGCCCAGAGCGAAAAGCTCATCAAGCTGTGCGTGTAACCTCATTGCGGCGGAGGCCGCAGTAAAATACAAACAGGGAAGAATTTAGAAGGAGGAAAAGAACTATGTTGAAGCACAAGAAATGGCTGGCCGGATTCCTGGCCGTGACCATGCTCTTCAGCCTGACAGGGTGCGGAAGTCAGGAAGAGCAGCCTGCCGAGTCTGAGGGCGAAGGCGAGACCCAGCTGACCGAGTGGGAGCAGAAGGCCAACATCTTTGCCACCGACGAGACCGATGAAGAGCTGTATCAGCAGGCCATCGAGGAAGGCGGCACCGTGACGCTGTACTCCATCTCCTCCCGCTGCGGCAAGGTAGCCGAGGCCTTCATGGCCAAGTACCCCGAACTGGAGTGCGTGGCATTCGACATCTCCACCAACGAGCTGCTGGAAAAGGTCACCCGTGAGCATGAGGCCGGCCAGTATGTGGCCGATGTGGTGCACATCAAGGATCAGGACGGTTCTTTGTACAATGAGTACGTGAAGAACAAGGTGTTCTATCTCTATCAGCCCGCGGACATCTTCTCCCACATTGACGAGCAGTATACCGCCACCGCCACCCCGCTGTACATCGAGCTGACCCAGCTGTTCTACAATGCCGAGACCTATCCCGACGGTTCTCCCATCACCAACATCTGGCAGCTGACCGAGCCTGAGTGGCAGGGCAAGATCATGATGCAGAACCCGCTGGATAACCTGTCCTGGGGCTCCTGGATCACCGGCTTCTGCGTGGGCGATGTGCCCGACCAGCTGGCCGCTGCTTACAAGGAGCTGTACGGTGAGGATCTGGTCCTCTCTGAGGGCTGCGCCAACGCCGGCTATGAGTTCCTCAAGCGCCTGCACGACAACAAGCCCACCTACACCTCCTCCTCCGACGAGATCGCCGAGTCCGTTGGTACCCCCGGCCAGAGCGATCCTCCCGTTGGCTTCTGCGCTTCTTCCAAGCTGCGCAAGAACGAGGATAACGGCTGGGTCCTGGCTCCTGTGAACCTGTATCCCACCACCGGCATCCCCGCCATCAACACCCTGTATGTGGTCGAAGGCTGCGAGCATCCCGCTGCCGCCAAGCTCTTGATCCGCTTCATGATGGGCGGCATCGACGGCGACACCAGCGGCTATGAGCCCTTCAACACCCTGGGCGGCTGGCCCGTGCGCGACGACATCGAGCCTGCTGAGGGCTCCGTCCCCTACGAGGAGATGAACGTCTCTCCGTTCGACCCCGACGAGATCTACACCAACTACAACACCGTGCGTGACTTCTGGCAGATGCTGGGCTGACCGGCACAGCGCCGAAAAATCAACAGACCGCGCAAAGCGGCGGGCGGATGTCCGCCCGCCGCTTTCTTTTTGCAAAAAGATAAAGTGAGGAACCCATGAGTTTTTTTCTTGACAAGCAGAACCGGCGCAAAAGCCCCATTGCCCTGGCGGCTTTTTTCACAGCGCTGGCATACCTTTGCATTTTCGGCGTCGTGACGGCGCTTTTGACCGATCCGCTTTACAACCACCTTTCCCTGGGAAATGACGTGGCGACCACCGCGGTGCATTCGCTGGTGATCTCCTTGGTGGGCACGGCCGTGTGCTGTTTGGCCTTTTTGATCCCGGACAAGCGGGTGGCACCCTACGGCTTTGCAGGCCTTGCGGTGGTGCTGGTCATGTTCTATGCGGCCGCCTGGATGCTGCCGGAGGAGAGCCGGAGCGGCATGTTTCAGGTGGTGACCATGTTCGGCCTGGGACCGGTGCTCATCGGCAACGCCGTTGCCTGGCCCATTTACTTGAAAATAAAGCGCACGCACCCTGCGCTCAACCATAGAAAAACGCTGCGGCAGGAGATCCTGGAAACGGTGGAGCGCTCCGGCGGCAGTGTGGAGAAAAGACCCGGACAGGCGCCTGCGGCGCCGGCACAGCGGCCCCGTTCCCCCGAAGAGGAGGCTATGCTCCTTTTTGAGGACGATGGGGAGGACGGTGTGTAAGCCCGGAGCTTTCGGACCATCTGCGGCCCGGACCAAACGGCTCCGAGCCAGCAACACGATAAAAAAGGAGGCATACACATGCTGACCACGGTCTTATTTGATATGGGCGGGACCCTGGAGGATATCTGGAACAACGAGCAGACCCGCTCGCAGGTAATGGCCCGTCTTGTGCAGGAGCTGCGCGCCGCCGGCCTGGAACCAGGCTGTTCCATGGAGGAGTTTGACCGGCGGGTGATCGAGGGAGTGCGCGCCTACAAGCAGTGGAGCGAACGGGTGCACCTGGAAAAAAAGCCGGAGGAGATCTGGCCGGATTACTACCTGCGGGACTTCGACTTTGACCGGCAGGTGCTGGAGTCCATCTCCGAAAAGCTGGCCAATCTGTGGGAGGTCACCTTCTACCACCGGGAGCTGCGCGCCGGCGCGGCGGAGATGCTGCAGGCGCTGAAGGACCGGGGCTACCGCATCGGCGTCATATCCAACAACGCCTCGCTTTATAATGTCTTCGACGTGCTGGAGCAGTACGGCATCCGCTCCTATATGGAGGACGTGACCGTGTCCAGCGTGGTGGGCTACCGCAAGCCCCACCCGGGCATTTTCCAGATCGCCCTGCGCCAGATGCAGGTGACGGCGGCGGAGTGCGTGTACGTGGGGGACACGGTGTCCCGGGATATCATCGGCTCCAAACGGGCGGGCTTCGGCAAGTCCGTGCAGATCGGCTCGTTCCTCTCCGCCCAGAAGGATGCGGAGGTGAGCGCCGATGCCGAGCGCCCGGACATCGTCATCCGGGATATCCGGGAGCTGGTCACCTGGCTGGACGAGATCAATCCGGAGAAGGCCCTTTCTTAAAATTCCGACCCAATAAGGCGGCCGCGCGAGCGGCCGCCTGTTTTTTTCCCGGAGATGCCGGATTTTTCCCGGATTTTACAAAACACGGCTTTTGGATTTTACAAAAAGCGGGGCAGAATAAAAAGGAGACTGCCTGCAAAGAGGCAAACCGGGAAAGGAACGATGACTATGAAGTATGCCGTGGTGGATCTGGGCTCCAATACCATCCGGCTGTCCGTGTACAACACGCTGCCCGGCGGCGGCTTTGACCTGCTGTTTTCCGAAAAGGAGATGGCGGGGCTTGCCAACGAGGTGTCCGGCGGCGCACTGTCCCAGGCGGGCATCCGCCGCGCCTGCGACGCGCTCAAGCGGTTCCAGCGGCTGCTGGAGCTGTGCGGCGTGGAGCGGGTGAAGGTGTTTGCCACTGCGTCGCTGCGCAACGTCCGCAATACGGCGGAGGCGGTGGACGCCATCCGCCGGGAGACGGGGCTTTTGGTGGAGGTGCTCTCCGGGGACGAGGAGGCGGAGCTGGGCTACTACGGCGCCCTGCGGACTTTGGACCTGCGCTCCGGCGCCATGTTCGATATCGGGGGCGGCAGCACGGAGATCGTGGAGGTGGAAAAGGGCCGGATCCTGCGGGCCCAGAGCCTGCCGGTGGGGTCGCTGAACCTGTTCGACCGGCATGTGAGCAAGATCTGGCCCAAGCGCCGGGAGTTGGAGGCCATCACCCAGGCGGCTGAAAAGGCCCTGCGCTCGGCCCAGCTGCCTGGAAAGAAGGCGGAGCGGGTGTGCGGCGTGGGCGGTACGGCCCGGGCGGTGCTGAAGATCGCCAACGCCTACTATGACCGTCCGGTGGTGGAGCGGCGGCTGACGCCCGGGCAGCTGCGGGAACTGACGGAAGTGCTGTGCCGGCGGGACGCCGACGCCAGGAAGCTCATCCTCCGGTCCTGCCCGGACCGGATCCACACCATTTTGCCGGGCCTGCTGCTGATGAACGCCGTGTGTGAGGCATTGTGTGAAAAAGAGATCTATGTGAGCCGCTACGGCGTCAGGGAGGGATATTTGTGCCGCAGGATATTGGAAAATGGGACCTGAGCTATACCCAGGACCGGGAGCTGAGCTGGCTGAAGTTTGACCAGCGGGTACTGGAGGAGGCGGCGGACGAGTCGGTGCCGCTTATGGAGCGGCTGCGGTTTTTGTCCATCTTCACCAGCAATCTGGACGAGTTTTTCATGGTGCGGGTGGGCAGCTTGGTGGATCTGCACCTGGTGGCGCCGGAGGCGCTGGACAACAAGGGCGGCCACACCCCCGCCCAGCAGCTGGCCATGATCTATCAGGCGGTGGAGCCCATGATCCGCCGCCGGGACAGCGTGTATGCCCAGGTGTCCGCGGCGCTGGCAGAGCGGGGCGTGGAGGACCTCCCCTATGAAAAGCTCAAGGGGGAGGACCGGGACTATGTGCGCAGTGTGTACCGCAGCAGCATCCGTCCCCTGCTCTCGCCCCAGATCATCGATCCCAGCCACCCGTTTCCGCACCTGAAAAACAAGGTGCTCTACGCGGCGGCCCTCCTCAACGACGGGCACCACGACCGGCTGGGCATTGTGGAGGTGCCGGAGACGGTGGACCCCATCATACGGCTGCCGGGCCGCTCCGGCGCCTTTGTGCGCACGGAGACGGTCATCGCCGCCCACCTGCGCAAGATCTTCAAGATCTACCGCTTGACGGAGCAGGCGGTGGTGGCCGTGACCCGCAACGCCGACATTGCCTACGATGAGCGGTTTGACGAGGAGGACCTGGACCTGCGCAGCCACATGACCCGGCTGCTGCGGCGGCGGGAGCGGCTGGCTCCCGTGCGCCTGGAGATGCAGGGACAGGCCCCGGCCCTGCGGGATGCGCTGCTGCGGCGGCTGAAGCTGGAGGCAGCCCAGAGCTATGTTTGCACCTGCCCGCTGACGCTTGCATACGCCTACCAGCTGACGGGGCTGGCCCCCTCTCTCTACGACCCGCCGTTCGCCCCGGCCTGGCCGGATTACCTCTCCCGGTCCGTGCCCATGTGGCGGCAGGTGGAGCAGCGGGACGTGCTGCTGTTTTACCCCTACCACTCCATGCAGCCGTTTTTGGAGCTTTTGAAGGAGTCTGCCGCCGACCCGGCGGTGCTGTCCATCCAGATCACGGTCTACCGGCTGGCCCGCAAGTCCGCGGTCATCAAGCACCTGTGCGCGGCGGCGGAGAACGGCAAGGCCGTGACGGTGCTGGTGGAGCTGCGGGCCCGGTTCGACGAGAAAAATAACATCGGATGGGCCCGGGAGCTGGAGGAGGCGGGCTGCCGCATCCTCTACGGTCCGACGGATTATAAGTGCCACGCCAAGCTCTGCCTCATCACCCGGCGGGAGAAGGGGGGCCTTCGTTACATCACCCAGGTAGGCACCGGCAATTATAACGAAAAGACCGCCGGCATCTACACGGACTTCTGCCTCATGACCGCCGACCCCGCCATCGGCGCCGACGCGGTGTCCTTTTTCCAGAACATGCTCATCTCCGACCTCAGGGGCAGCTACCAGCGGCTGCTGGTGGCGCCGGTGTCCCTCAAGCAGACGCTGCTGCGGCTCATGGACGCGGAGATCGCCCGGGGCAGCCGGGGCCGCATCATCCTCAAGACCAACTCCGTCACGGAGCGAGAGCTCATCGACAAGCTCTCCGAGGCCTCCCGGGCGGGGGTGCGGGTGGATCTGATCGTCCGGGGCATCTGCTGTTTGGTGCCGGGCATCCCCGGCAAGACGGACAACATCACCGTTACCAGCGTGGTGGGCCGCTTTTTGGAGCACTCCCGCATCTACTGCTTCGGGGAGGGGGCCCTGCGGCAGATCTACCTCTCCTCGGCGGACATCATGACCCGCAACCAGGTGCGCCGGGTGGAGGTGGCCTGCCCGGTGGGAAGCCGGGAGGTGGCGGACTTCCTGGGAGACTATCTGGAGCGCATCCTCTCGGACAATGTGAAGGCCCGCCGCCTGCTCAGCGACGGCACCTATGCTGCCTGTCCGGCGGAGGGGGCGCGGGTGTCGGTCCAGCAGTACTATCTGGATCATCCGCCGGTCCTGACGCCTACCCGGGAGCCCCGGGCGAGCGCCGCGGAGCGGCTGAAGCGGCTGCTGCACCGCTCATAAAAAAACGCCTCCGGCACAAGCCGGAGGCGTTTTTCTTCATAAGGTCAGTTCTTTTCGGCCGGATCGCTTTCAAATACGGCCTTGGCGCTGGCGGCCAGGCCTGCCAGACCTTGCAGCTCGCTGGGGATGATGATCTTGGTGGCCTTGCCGTCGGCCACCTTCTGCATGGTCTCCAGGGCCTTGAGCTTGACCACCTGGTCGTTGGGAGCGGCGGCGTTGAGGAGCTTCAGAGCGTCGGCCATGGCCTGCTGGACCTGCAAAATGGCCTGTGCCTCTGCCTGGGCGGCCATGATGCGGGCCTCCTTTTCGCCCTCGGCCTTCAGAATGGCGGCCTGCTTGGCGGCGTCGGCTTTCAGGATGGCGGATTGCTTCTCGCCCTCGGCCACCAGGATCTGGGACTGCTTC
>CAUWEK010000063.1:0-10434 GCA_963557435.1 uncultured Dysosmobacter sp. | reverse complement strand
AGAGGTGGCAGCCCTTGTGGCTGTCGGCGCACAAGGTCCGCTCCCGCTGGGCGGTATCCTCCGCACTGTACAGCGAGGCACCGAAGCAGGCGGTGATGTACTTGCGCAGGGCCTCCTCCGTCTGGGCGGCGTTCTTGTCCGTCAGCCGGCGCTGGGTGGGCTGGGCATTTTCACCGCCGCCCTGGGAAAGATGCTCGCCAAAGCCCCGGCCGAAGCTCCGCACCGACGGCAGGGCGGCAAGGTCTCCCCGGCGGCCGAATAACAAGAAGCGGCGCCGTGGCTTCTTTTCCGGAAGCTCCTTGCCGGGAACGAACCCGAACCAGATGTGCAGCAGCTCCAGGGCATTTTGCATCAAGGTCTGCCCGTCCCAGTCGGGAGGGAACTCCAGCGCGTCCAGGAGCTTGCGGTCCCAGGGGGTCAGCTCCTCCGGCAGGCCCAGGGCCCGGCGGAAGTGGGCGTCCTCCAGCAGGTCCAGCTGCTGCGCGGCGCCCCGGTTATTGGCCAGTACCTGCCGGGCGTAGGCCCGGCGCAGGGACGGCAGGGCCGGGCGTCCGGCAGCCTCCCGCTGGTAGACGGCATTTTCCAGACCGATCCAGAGGAGCTGTTCGTAAAGAGACTCCCGGGCGCTGCCGTGGATGGCGTGGAACAGAGCTTCCAGCGTGTCGGCGCCGTAGGCCTTTCGGGCGGCGCCGATGATGCTGTTCCAGTAGAGGTCGGCCCGACCCGCGGCGTCATAGGCCTTGAAATCCGGCTCGTACCCATATTCCCCGGCGGCGTTCCAGATGAGGTTGCGCGCCCGGCGCTTCTCACTTTCCTGGATCTCCATCAGGCAAACACATCCTCGGTCGTCAGGGTTTCAGGCAGCCGGGTGCGGATTACGTCCGTGACCAGCTGCTTTTCAAAGTCATCGAAGGACTTGTTCACAAGGCCCAACTCCAATGCCCGGTTGCCCTCCAGACCCGTCTGCATGAGCCGGACAGAGGCCACCAGGCCACGCAGGTCCAAAGGCTTGGTGGAAAGCTCGCCGCCGTCGCACTTTTTCTGAATGTCCTGGAACAGCCCGGCCAGTTGGGATGCATACTCCTGCCGGAGGGAGGGGAACTCCCGCCGCAGCAGCTTGATGAGGCCCTCTTCCGTGATGGCGGGCATATCCAGCACCACAAAGCGGGAGCAGAGGGCCTCGTTGAGCTCCCGGGTGCCGGCGTAGCCATAGTTCATGGTGGCGATGAAGCGGGTGGCGTCATGGAGCTGGATGCGCTCGTAGCCGGGCATATCGATGGAGCGGCGGAAGTCCAGCGTGGCGTGCAGCACGGCCAGCGACTCGTTTTTGGCCATGTTGATCTCGTCCAGGATCCCGAAGCCGCCCTCCTCCGCGCAGCGGTAGATGGGGCCCTTGCGCAGCGACACGGCGCCGTTTGCAAAGGTATCGGTCCCAAGAAGGGTGGCGGCGTCGGTATTGATGTAGAAGGACACATCCCAGCTGGGACGGCCGAAGGCGGCAGCCAGGTTCTCCGCCAGCACGTTTTTGCCCGTGGCCTTGGGGCCTACCAGCAGCAGGTTCTCCCCGCACAAAAGGGCCGTGGCCGCCTCCTCCCACACATCTTTTCCATAGTAGAGATAACGGGGGACGGGCACGCGCTGCCGCAGGGACTCCTCCGCCGGCCACTGGGCACGGAAGCGGCGGATCTCCTCAATGATCCGTTCGCTGATGCCCTCCTGCCGTAAAAATTCCAGCATATCCAAGGTATCTTCCTCCATTCGCCGCGCTTTCAGCCCGGCGCACACAAAGTTTCAATAGGGCTTTAGGCTTCCATGACCCGGCCGTCGGCGGTCAAAAACAGCTGGGCGGGCGGGGTCAGGAAGGCAAACTGCATGGGGGTCATGACGGCGGCGTAGCAGCCGGCGTTGTCCAGGGCCAGGCCGTCACCAATGTCCATGCGCGGCAGCGTCACATCCCGGGCGATGATGTCCGCGGAAGTGCACAGGTTGCCCGCCAGGGTGACGGTCTCCGTCTCCGTGTGGTCGGTCAGGGGAAGGAGGGCAGAGGCCTGGACGTGGGTGAAGATGGGCTCGTAGGGATAGGGATGGTCGGAAAGGGAGCGGACCATCTCGCCCACGGCGGGACGGGCGAAGCCGTTGAGAGTGCCGTAGAGCAGTACGAACGTCTTGCCGTGGGAGACCTTCTTGTCCAGCACCCGGGTGACATAGGTGCCGCTCTTGCCCACGATGTAGCGGCCGCTCTCGATGAGGATCTTCAGCTGGGGCCACTTCTCGGCGCAGGCCCGGCGCATTTCCTGGAACCGCTTCCCCAGGCCCACCACATCCAAGGGCTCCTCGCCGGGGGCGAAGGGGATGCCCAGGCCCGAGCCGAAGTTGGCAAAGCGCAGCGTGATGCCCAGGCGCTGCTGTACCCGCTCGATCAGGGCGAACATGTTCTCATAGTAGTGGGCCAGCACGTCGGCGGAGAGCTCCTGGCTCTTGGCGTGGACGTGGATGCCCACGATGTCAAGGCCGCTGAGATCCGCGCTCCAGAGGGCCTCCTCGTCGATGCCGAACTTGCCGGCCACGCCCTCGTCGGCGGCAAAGGTGAAGTCGGGGTTGATGCGCACGCCGATGGCAGGGGTCGATGCGGCGGATCATCTCCAGCTCATGCAGGCTGTCGGCGATGAGCACGCAGCGGCCCCAAGCGGCGCGCAGATCCGCCTCCGTGCGGGCGGGAGCGGAGAAGTAAATGAGATCGGGAGATACGCCCCGCTTCCAGGCGGCATCCACCTCGCCCAGGCTGGCGGCGTCGGCACCGATGCCCTGGGAGAATACGGTGTCCAGCACCCGGCCGGCGGGGTTGCACTTCATGGAGTAGAGGAACTGGGCGCCGGGGAAGTTGTCCTTCAAACGGTGGATGGAGTCTAAAATACAGGATTCTTCATAGAGGTAAAAGCTGTTGTGATAGCGCAGCTGCTGCAGCAGGACCTGACGATCAGCCATGGGAGAACCTCCTAATCAAATGTGATATCCATATCATACCATATTTCCCGGGAAAGACAAGCGCCCCCGGCGGATTGAGCCGGGAGCGCGTGGAAAAGCGTGGGTCACAGGGCTTTTTGAAGATTGTCCTGGAGACGGCGGCAAAGGAGCTGATACTGCTGGATCTCCTCCGCCGTAAAGCCGGAAAGGGCGGTTTGCCGGTAGTCGGCCAGGGCGGCGTCCAGATCGGAGAGCACCGCTGCCGCCTGGGGCGGGAACGTCACCCGCACCCGCTTGCCCTCGTCCCGGTCCGGGGTGCGCACCTCCTCCAGCTTCAAAAGGTCCTTGGAGGCCAGACGCTGGCAAAGAAGGGTGAACGTGCTGCGGGAGACGCCGGCGAAGTCCGCCAGAGTCTTGCGGTCGGCGGCAAAGTCGACCTGCCGCAGGTAAAGAAGCAGCCGCGCCTCACCCAGGGACAGGTCGTGCTTGAGGGCCACGGTCTCCAGCAAGCGGTCCAGCAGCTTGCGCTGGCGGAAGGCGTCGTGGGGGATGCTGCGGCCCTCCAGCAGCTCCGGGCTGACCTGGACGCGCTCCGTGCCCAGACGGGTGGCGCCGGGGAGAATGGTGGGAGGCACGCCGCCGTCTCCCGCCGCGTCCACCAAAAAGCGGTAGACCTTCAGGCGGCTTTTTTCGTACTCCTCCTCGTCCAGCACGGTTTTGAAAAACTGGTGGTAATACTCAAAGACCATCAGCTTCATGCGCACGGTCTTGCCGATGCTCAGACTCTGGGAGGCCAGAGAGCCCTTGGTCTTCACATAGTAGTAGATGGGCACCGGGAGGGCGTAGAACCGGCAGGCCTGGCGGATGTACTCCAGATTGAACATGAAGTCCTCGCACCAGCTGATCTCCGGGTCCATCCGCAGGTGGTGGGCTTCCACGATGTCCCTGCGGTAGAGCTTGTTCCACAGCACCCCGTAGTAAAAGTCGGCGGGATTTTCCATCATGTGGGCGGCGTACTCCTCCCGGGTCAGCACGCCGGGATCGTCGATGTCCCCCTTGTGGGACACCCGCTCTCCGCATACCCGGTAAAAGTCGGCGATCACCAGATCGCACTGGTGCTCCCGGGCGGCACGGACCAGGGAGGAGGTGGCGTCGGGAGTGATCCAGTCGTCGCTGTCAAGAAATTGCAGATACTCCCCGGCGGCGTGGTCCAACGCCAGGTTCCGGGCGGCGGAGACGCCGGCGTTTTCCTGGTGGAACACCCGCACCCGGCTGTCCTGACGGGCATAGGCGTCGCAAAGGGCACCGGAGCCGTCGGCGCTGCCGTCATCCACCAAAAAGAGTTCAAAGTCCTGATAGGACTGGTTCAAAATACTGTCCACGCACCGCTCCAGCGTCTTTTCCGCGTTGTAGACCGGCACGATGATGCTGACCGTTGGCTGCATAGGTTCCTCCTTGAGTGATCTTGGATGGGCCGGGCCTTCCGCCTGGCACGCAAACAAAACAATTGTATCACAACATGGTTGAAATTTCACCGGTTATCCGCCATAATGGAAAACAAGACCAAAAAAGAAAGGAAATTCCTCCATGATCGACGAAATGCTTGCCTATAACCGGGAATTTGTGAAAAGCGGGGCCTACAAGCGCTTTGCCACCAGCAAATACCCTGATAAAAAGATCGCTATCCTCACCTGCATGGACACCCGTCTGGTGGAGCTGCTGCCTGCGGCCCTGGGCATCAAGAACGGCGATGTAAAGCTCATCAAGAACGCCGGCGGTATGATCACCGGCCCCTTTGACAGCGCTGTGCGGAGCCTGCTGGTGGGCATCGTGGAGCTGGGCGTGGAGGAAGTGATGGTCATCGGCCACACGGACTGCGGCGTGGCCCACATCAACGCAGAGACCATGATCCAGCACCTGATCCAGCGGGGCGTTTCCCAGGACCACATCGACATGATGCGCTATTGCGGCATCGACTTTGAGGCGTGGCTCCGGGGCTTTGACACGGTGGAGTGCTCCGTGGCGGAGACGGTGGACCTGCTGCGCAACCACCCGCTCATGCCCGCGGACGTGACCATCCGCGGCTATGTGATCGACACGGAGACTGGTGAACTGACGCCCCAGGAATAAGACCCATAAGCAAGGCCGCCGCGCATTCCGCGGCGGCCTTGTTCGTATTATTGCAGTACGTCCAGGCTTGCGAGGGGAACGGTGTCGCAGCTGCGCTCTTTGAGCAGCGACTTGACTTCCTCCAGCGTGGGCAAAGAGGGCATGGCGCCCATGCGGGAGACGGTGATGGCGGCGGTGTGGCTGGCAAAGGTCAGCGCCGCCTGACGGCTGAGTCCCACCGTGAGGCCCACGGCCAGGGCGCCCACAAAGGAATCGCCGGCGGCGGTGGGGTCTGCCACGTGGGGCATGCGGACACAGGGGATGTAGTCGATGCTGTCTTCACCCACCACGGCGGAGCCCTGGCCGCCCAAAGTGATGATGACGTTTTCCACGCCCTTTTCCCAGAGGGCCCGGGCAATGGAATGGAGATCCTCCTCCACCAGCACGCCGTTTTCACTGCGCAGCGGCAATCCGGTCTCCACGGAGGCCTCCTGTTCGTTGGGAATGAGGTAGGTCACCAGGCTCAATAGCTCCTCGTCCAGATCGGTGGCGGGAGCGGGGTTGAGCATGACAGGTACCCCGGCCTCCTTGGCCCAGCGGGCCACGGCCCGGTTGACCTCAATGGGGACTTCCAGCTGCAAAAGCACCATGTCGTAAGAGGTGATCTCCTGACGGATCCAGCCGACGTCCTCTACCGTCAGAGTGCGGTTGGCACCGGGGATGACGATGATGCGGTTCTGGGCGGTATGCTCCGTCACTTCCAGCGTCACATGGCCCACGCCGGAGGTGACACCGGGGCGGACCAGCACGCGGCTCACATCCACACCGGACTGCCGGGGGGTATCCAGCAGCGCCTGGCCGAACAGGTCGTCGCCCACGCAGCCCATCATGGTGACCTGTGCGCCCAGTCGGGCGCACTGAAGGGCCTGGTTGGCACCCTTGCCGCCGGGCGCCATATGGAAGGATTTACCGTATACAGTCTGGGCGGAGGCGGGCACCCGCTCCGTGGTGGCAATGACGTCCATGACGAAGCTGCCCACCACTAAAATACGAGGTTTGTGATCCATGACTTGATAACTCCTGTTTGTCAACTGAGGATATTACCCATTATAAGACTTTGCAAAATAAATACAAGCCTTTTCCATAAAGTTAAAAGAAAAACGATTAAATTAACGGGAAAACGACGAAAGCGGCGGTCCTTTTGGACCGCCGCTCTTTGGGTTGAGGACAACTTAGTTCCGGTTGCCGGAGTTGGTGGTATCCTTCAGCAGTACGTCATGTGCGCCGCCGCACCCCACGGAACTTCGTTCCGCGGGGACCCCGCATCAGAGCCAACCGGGCAGGCGGAGCCCGCCCGGTTCAAGATGGCCGCAGGCGGCCATGCTTGGCGCGCCGTGCGCGGAGGCGGAAGGCGGCGGAAGTGCATCAGAACTTTAGTTCCGGTTGCCGGAGTTGGTGGTATCCTTCAGCAGTACGTCGTGTGCGCCGCCTTCCACGATGGACACGGCGGACACCAGCGTCAGCTTGGCCTTCTCCCGCAGCTCGGGGATGGTCAGCGCGCCGCAGTTGCACATGGTGGAGCGCACCTTGGCCAGGGTGGTGGCCATGCCGTCGCTCAGAGCGCCGGCGTAGGGCACGTAGGAGTCCACACCCTCTTCAAAGGAGAGCTTGGCGGCGCCGCCCAGATCGTAGCGCTGCCAGTTGCGGGCACGGGCGCTGCCCTCGCCCCAGTACTCCTTCATGTAGCTGCCGCCGATGAGGACCTTGCTGGTGGGGGACTCGTCGAACCGGGAGAAGTACCGGCCCAGCATGCAGAAGTCGGCGCCCATGGCCAGGGCCAGGGTGATGTGGTAGTCCTGGACGATACCGCCGTCGGCGCAGATGGGCACGTACACGCCGGTCTCTTCAAAGTACTTGTCCCGCTCGGCGGCCACGTCGATGACGGCGGTGGCCTGGCCGCGGCCGATGCCCTTGGTCTCGCGGGTGATGCAGATGGAGCCGCCGCCGATGCCGATCTTGACGAAGTCGGCGCCCGCGTCCGCCAGGAAACGGAAGCCCTCGCCGTCCACCACGTTGCCGGCGCCCACCTTCACGGTGTCGCCGTAGTGGTCGCGGATCCACTTGAGGGTGCGCAGCTGCCACTCGGAGTAGCCCTCGGAGGAGTCGATGACCAGCACGTCTACGCCGGCCTCCACCAGAGCGGGCACCCGCTCGGCATAGTCACGGGTGTTGATGCCGGCGCCCACCACGTAGCGCTTCTGGGAATCCAGCAGCTCCAGGGGGTTGCCCTTGTGGGAGTCATAGTCCTTGCGGAACACGAAGCTCACCAGATGGCCGTCGTCGGAGACGATGGGCAGGGCGTTGAGCTTGTGGTCCCAGATGATGTCGTTGGCCACCTTCAAACTGGTGCCCTCGGGGGCGAAGATGAGCTTTTCCACCGGCGTCATGAACTCGCTGACGGGGGTGGAGGGGTCCATGCGGCTGACCCGGTAGTCCCGGCTGGTGACCAGACCCAGCAGCTTGCCGGTGCCGGTGCCGTCGTCGGTGACGGCCATGGTGGAGTGGCCGGTGCGCTCCTTGAGGGCCAGCACGTCGGCCAGAGTGTCGCCCACGCGGAGGTTGGAGTCGCTGGTGACGAAGCCCGCCTTGTAGTTTTTCACCTTGCGGACCATTTCAGCCTGCTCTTCAATGGGCTGGGAGACATAGATGAAGGCGATGCCGCCCTCACGGGCCAGGCCGATGCCCATTTTCTCGCCGGAGACGGCCTGCATCACGGCGGAGACCATGGGCACGTTCATGGTCAGGGGGCACTCTTCGCCCTTCTTGAACTTGACCACCGGCGTCTTGAGGGAGACGTTGGCGGGGATGCACTCGGAGGAAGAGTAGCCGGGCACCAGCAGGTATTCACTGAAAGTATGGGACGGTTCACTGAAATAATATGCCATGAGGCCACCTCGTTTCGAAATATTGGTACTATGTTACCACATTTTTGTGGAAAAGCAACTTAAATGTTGAAGTAGTCCCGGGCGGCGTCGAACAGATGCAGGTCGTAGTCGCCGGGCACGTTCTGGTAGAGGCCGGGGCCTACCCGCTCGGCGTGGCCCATCTTGCCGAGGATGCGGCCGTCGGGAGAGGTGATGCCCTCCACGGCCCACACGGAGCCGTTGGGGTTGAAGGCAACGTCCATGGTGGGCGCGCCGGCAAGATCCACGTACTGGGTGGCGATCTGTCCGTTTTCCGCCAGCTGGGTCAGGAGCTCCGGCGGGCAGAGGAAGCGGCCTTCGCCGTGGGAGATGGGCACGCTGACGATGTCGCCCACCTGCATGTATCTCAGCCAGGGGGAGCGGTTGGAAGCGACGCGGGTGCGGACGATCCTGGACTGGTGGCGGCCGATCACGTTGTAGCTGAGGGTGGGACAGGCAGCGTCCATGTCCCGGATCTCGCCAAAGGGCACCAGACCCAGCTTGATGAGGGCCTGGAAGCCGTTGCAGATGCCCAGCATGAGGCCGTCCCGGTTCTTGAGCAGGTCGTGGGTGGCGTCGGACACCTCCGGGTTGCGGAAGAAGGCGGTGATGAACTTGCCGGAGCCGTCGGGCTCGTCGCCGCCGGAGAAGCCGCCGGGCAGGAAGATGATCTGGCTCTGCTTTGCCGCCGCGGCGAAGCGGGCGGCGGAGTCGGCCACATCGGCGGGGGACTGGTTGTTGAGCACCAGGATCTGGGCCTCCAGCCCTGCCCGCTCCACGGCCCGGGCACTGTCGTATTCGCAGTTGGTGCCGGGGAACACGGGGATGAGCACCCGGGGACGGCGCACGCCCACCTTGGGAGCGGCGCGGGAGAAGGCCGGAGCCTCCAGCACGGGCACCGTCTGGGGATCGGCAGGGGTCTTCATGGGGAAGATGGACTCCAGAGTCTGGTCATAGGGGCCGGACAGCTCGGAGAGGGTCACGGACTCGCACTCGCAGCAGATGGAGCCGCTTCCATTGGTGACGCCCACGCAGATGCCGGTATCCAGATCCTCCGTCACCTCCAGCAAAAGGGCTGCCGGACGGCGGGTGAAGAGGTCGGCGGGGAGGAATGCGTCGGTGAAGGAGAAGCCCAAACCGTTGCCAAGGCAGGACTTCATGACGGACACGGCGATGCCGCCGTAGCCCACCACGGAGGCGGAGACCACCTTGCCGGAGGCGATGGCTGCCTCGGCGGCGTCCAGCGTCTCCACAAGGCTCTGGGGGATCAGGTTGCCGTCCTTAGCAACCTGGGGAGCCAGGAGATAGACCTTGTGGCCGGGGGCCTTGAACTCGTTGGAGAGGATGCGGTCCGTGTGTCCCAGGGACACGGCAAAGGACACCAGCGTGGGGGGCACGTCCAACTCGTTGAAGGAGCCGGACATGGAGTCCTTGCCGCCGATGGCGGCGCACTGGAGGTCCAGCTGGGCACTCAGGGCGCCCAGCAGGGCGGCCACGGGCTTGCCCCAGCGGCTGGGCGCGGTGCCCAGCTTTTCAAAGTACTCCTGGAAGGAGAGCCAGCACTTGCGGCGGGAGCCGCCGGCGGCGATGACCTTGGCCACGGACTCGGCTACGGCCAGATACGCGCCCCGGTAGGGACTCTCTTCCATAACGTGGGGATCGCCGCCCCAGGCCATGATGGAGCAGGTGGTGGTGTCGTGGCCCAGAACTGGGAGCTTGGCCACCATGGACTGGGTGGGGGTCTTCTGGTACTTGCCGCCGAAGGGCATCACCACGCTCCCTGCGCCGATGGTGGAGTCGAACCGCTCGCAAAGACCCTGGCGGGAGCAGAGATTCAGATCGCCGGCGAGGGTCAGGAGGGTGTCGTGGAAGTTGGTGACGGGCACGGACTTGGGCGGGCGGGGGGCGTCCACGGCGGCAGCGGCACGCTTGGACGCGCCGTTGGTGTTGAGGAAGGCGCGGGATAGGTCCGCCACGGTGCGGCCGTTCCAGCGCATGACCATGCGCCCTGTGTCGGTGACCACAGCCACCACGGTGGCCTCCAGGTTTTCCTGGTGGGCCAGGGCAATGAAGCGGTCGGCGTCGCCGGGGGCCACCACCACGGCCATGCGCTCCTGGGATTCGGAGATGGCCAGCTCGGTTGCATCCAGACCCTCGTACTTTTTGGTGACCTTGCTGAGGTCGATGTCCAGAGAGTCCGCCAGCTCGCCAACGGCCACGGATACGCCGCCGGCGCCAAAGTCATTGCACCGCTTGATGAGGCGCACGGCCTCGCCGCAGCGGAACAGCCGCTGGAGCTTGCGCTCCTCGGGGGCGTTGCCCTTCTGGACCTCCGCCGAGCAGGTGGAGACGGATTGGGTATCGTGGCGCTTGGAAGAACCGGTGGCGCCGCCGATGC
>CAUWEK010000062.1:0-10473 GCA_963557435.1 uncultured Dysosmobacter sp. | reverse complement strand
TCTTGCCCTTGAGGGTGGGAGCGGTGGTGGTGCAGATGGGGGTCTCCACTTCCTTGGTGGTCAGGGGCAGATCCCGGGTGGCCTCGTAGGTGATGAGCATGCCGATCTCGCTGACCAGCTCCCGGAAGTCCTTGACGCTGGTGTTCTTGTCCCGCAGGATGGTCAGCTTGTGGGCGACCAGGGGATGATCCATAACATGTACTTTACCGCTCATAATAGATGCTCCTTTTACAAAATTATAAAATGAAATTATGATTGCTCAGTGGTTACATCCGGTCCTTCAGCTTCACGGCATGAGGCGGCCGCAGATAGGCCGGCTGCAGGCTCTGGGCGCTTTGCAGCCCGCCGGCTCGTGCCAGCTCCAGCGCCTCCAGCGCAACGGAAGAGGCGTTTTGCATCACCAGATGGGGCGGCGCCAGACGGCAGGGAATGCCCGAGTGCTGGAAGTGGGCCTGGCACAGGGCCGCGCCGTCGCCCACCAGGGTGATCTGGGATGTACCCATGGCGGTCACTTCCGCGGCTACCTCCTCCAACGAGACGGCACGGTCCGGTGTCAGCCGGGTGAGTACACCGTCCCGGGCGGAAAAGAGCGCGTTGTAGATCTGGCTGCGGCGGGCGTCCATGGCGCAGACGATGAGCCCGTCCGCGAAGGCCACGTTCCGGGCCATGGCGGCTAGGGTGGATACACCGACCGTGGGCTTGTCCGCCGCGAAGGCCAGTCCCTTGGCTGCGGCCACGCCGATGCGGATGCCGGTAAAGGAGCCGGGGCCCACGGCCACGGCAATGGCGTCCATTTGGGCGACGGTCAGCTCCGTGTTTTTCAAAATGCCCTCCACAATGGGCATCAGTGTCCGGCTGTGGGTCAGGCCCGTGTCCTGATAGCCGCAGCAAAGGATCTTGCCGTCCTCCGCCACGGCGGCGGACACGGCTTTGGCGGAAGTCTCCAGGGCCAGGATCTTCATGTCAGCTCCACTCCTTCCACGGTGATGCGCCGCCAGTTGTCCTCCTGGGGGTGGCGGGCGATGGAAACATAGATGGTGTCCTCCGGCATGGCGCCGGCCACCTGCTCGCTCCACTCCACGGCGCACACACCGCCCCGGTCCAGATAGTCCTCCCAGCCGATGTCAAACAGGGCGTCGGCGTCGTCCAGGCGGTACATGTCAAAGTGGAACAGGGGAAGGCGGCCGCCCTCGTATTCGTTGACGATGGTGAAGGTGGGACTGGTGACATGGCCGGTATAGCCCAACCCCCGGGCAAGTCCGCGGGTGAAGGCGGTTTTTCCCATGCCCAGCCCGCCTGTATACGCCACCACGGCGCCGGGGGTCAGAACGGCGGCCAGACGGGCGCCCAGCGCCTCCGTCTCCGCCACGCTGCGGGAGAGGTATTCCACAAGGAAGCAGTCCTTTCTGTATGGATTTCATAAATCAACTTAATATACCATAATTTGAACCGTTTGTAAAAACAAATTTGTTCCGTTTACACCTGCGGCCCTTTGTGGTATACTGCTATTCGTTGGAATTTGCCTTTTTCAGATGCGGAAACGGAGAATCTTTACATGCTGAGCCGACTCAAAGCCATTTTGGCGGACTTTTTCCAGCAGGCCGACCTGGTGCTGCTGTCTCTTTGCTGCATTTCCACCCTTTTCGGCATGGTGCTGATCTTCAGCGCCACCCGGTACCTGGAAAGCAATAAATACGTGATCGTGCAGGGCGTGGCCATGGTGCTGGGCATCTGCATGTATATCCTTTTTTCCATGGTGGACCTGGAGGTGCTGCTCAAGCGCTGGCGTTGGATCCTGGCGTTCAATGTTTTATTCATCCTGCTGCTGCTGACGCCGCTGGGCGCCAGTGAGGGCGGCAACCGGGCCTGGCTGCGCTTTCCCTTCCTGCCGGTGAGCATCGGCCCGGCGGAGGTGGTGAAGATCACCTTCACGCTGCTGCTGGCCAAGCAGCTGGAGTGGCTGCGGGAGGAGAAGCGGGACCTGAAGTCCCTGCCGGCGGCCGTGATGGCGGGCGGCCATGCCCTGGGGCTGTGCGGGCTCTACTTTGTGGTCTCCGGCGACATGGGCAACGGACTGGTGTTTTTGTTTATCTTCATCTGCATGGCCTTTGTGGCGGGCTTTGCCCTGCGGTGGTTCGTGCTGCTGTTTGCCGGCGGCGGCGCCGTGGTGGCGGCGGCCTTTGTGCTGGATCTGATGCCGGACTATATGCAGGGGCGGTTCATGGCTCTCTTTGACCACAATTACGACCCCTTGGGCGTGGGCTGGCACCAAAACCGCAGCCTTCTGACACTGGGAGCCGGCGGCATGTTCGGCCAGGGCTATCTCCACGGCACCCAGACCCAGAGCGATTCCAGCTGGTCTTTGCCCGGGCGGCACACGGACTTTATTTTCTCCGTGTGCGGCGAGGAGCTGGGCATGGTGGGCTGCCTCGTCATCATCGCGCTGCTGGCGGCCATCATTGCCCGCGTGCTGATCGTGGCCCGCCGGGCCCAGACGCCCTTTTTCCGCTATGTGTGCGTGGGCATGGCGGCCATGATGATCTTCCAGACACTTATCAACATCGGCATGTGCCTTTTCATCATGCCTACCATCGGCATCACGCTGCCCTTTTTCAGCTATGGCGGCTCGTCCATCGTCACGCTGTTTGCGGCCATGGGCGTGGTGTCGGGCATCAAAAAGCGCTCCCCCTCCATGCGCCGGCCGGGAAAGCTGAGCTGAGCGGGAGAAGAACATGGGAACTGCCCCGCGGCCGGAGAGATCCGGCCGCGTTTTTGCCTTCCGAGGCGCATAATCCGGACCCAAGCGGAAGAAACTACTGCCAACCATTTGAAAGGCAGGAGGCATGATCCAATTGACCAGCAAGATCTTCCGCCGCACCGCGGCGCTGGCCGCTGCCGCGGCCGTTGGCCTGAGCGTCACCGCCGGGGCGCTGTTTGGAACCAAGAAGACGGAGCAGGCGCCGGAGGGGGCGCCCGTTGCGCAGGAACTGCAGATTTTCACCTACCGGGGCATCCCCTATAAGGCCCAGTTCCTCTCCCAGGGCGGTCAGGGGGGAACGCTGACCTACGCGGTGGACCAGGCGCCCCAAAAGGGCACCGTCACCGTGGAGGGGGACCAGTTCACCTACACCCCCGATGAGGGCGTCACCGGCGCGGACAGCTTTACCTACACGGTCTCAGACGGAGAGGGAAACCAATCGCTCCCGGCCACTGTGTCGGTGACCATTGAAAAGCCCCGCAGCGGCGTGGCCTATGCGGATACCGCCGGGTACGACGCCGCAGCTGCTGCCCAGTATCTGGCGGAGACGGGAGTGTTTGTGGGCGCCCGGGTGGGGGACCAGTACTATTTTGAACCGGACCGTACGGTGAACCGGGGCGAGTTCCTGGCCATGACGCTGGAAGCGGCGGGCCGGGAGGTGAGTCCGGTGACCATGACGGGCTTTTGCGATGATGAGGCCATTCCCACCTGGGCCAAGGCCTACGCATCCGCCGCCGTCAGTGACGGCGTGGTCAAGGGCAGCGTGACGGACGAGGGCGTGGCGCTGCGCTCGGAGGAGCCCATTACCTTCAATGAGGCCGCCGCCATGCTGGACCGGGTGCTGGCACTGGAGGACGTGGACCTTGCGGCCTGGTACCCGGGACGGGAGGCACAGAGTGCGTGGTGCGCCCAGGCGGTGGCCAATCTGGAGTCTGCGGCGGTGCTCTCCGCCGGGAGCTTCGGCAGCGACGCCATGGAGCATACGCTCACCCGTGCGGATGCGGCACAGATGCTGGCTGCTGCGTCGGCACTTATGGAAGAAGAGGAGCCGGGAATTTTTGACTGGCTGGGATGAAGCGGCCGTACCGCCGGGAAAGCATCGCTTTCCCGGCGGTTTTGGCGGTTGTATTTGAACCTGCTTTGTGATAAACTAAATCAGATTATAATAGTGTCTTTATAGGCGCGCCGCGGCGGGAATACCTCGGCGCCGCCAAAGCACGTCTCCCGGCGGACGGCCGCGGGAGGCGCAGACATAGGGAAGGGTTGATTTGCGGTGAAGATCGTTGTGTTGGCCGGCGGGCTTTCTTCGGAGCGGGCGGTGTCCCTGGTGACGGGGAGCGGCGTGTGCCGTGCGCTGCGTGAGCGGGGCCACCGGGCGGTCCTGGTGGACCTCTATCTGGGACTGCCGGACGCGCCGGCGGAGCTGGAGACGCTGTTCGATGCGCCGGACGGCTTGTGCCCCCAGGCCCGGATCGAGACCCAGGCGCCGGATCTGGAGGAAGTCAAGCGCAGCCGTCCCTCCGGCGGAGACAGCCACATCGGCCCCCGGGTGCTGGAGATCTGCGCCCTGGCGGATGTGGTGTTCATCGGCCTCCACGGCCAGGACGGCGAGGACGGCCGCATCCAGGCGGTGCTGGACCTGATGGGCGTGCCCTACACGGGCTCGGGCCACCTGGCTTCCGCCGTGGCCATGGATAAGGCCGTGTCCAAGCAGATCATGGACTCTGCCGGGATCCCCACCCCCAAGTGGCAGCTGCTGGACTATACCAGCGCGGACGTGGAGCGTCTGGCCGCCCAGCTGCCCATGCCCTGTGTGGTCAAGACCGTGGGCGGCGGCTCCTCTTTGGGCGTGTACCTCCCGGAGGACCGCCCGGCACTGAAGGAGGCGCTGGAGCAGGTGCTGCGCTACGGCAGCCGCGTGCTGGTGGAAGAGCGCATCTTCGGCCGGGAGCTGACGGTGGCCGTGCTGGGACAGCGGTGGCTGCCGGCGGTGGAGACGGTGCCGGCGGGCAAGGAGTTCGACTACGCGGCCAAATACCAGGCCGGTGCGGCGGAGGAGACCTGCCCCGCCCATATTACCGACGCGGAGATGGCCGCTGCCGGTGAGCTTGCTCTGCGGGTGCACCGGGCGCTGGGGCTGGAGGTCTACTCCCGCACGGATATGATCCTGGACAAGGACGGGCAGCTCTGGTGCCTGGAGGCCAACTCCCTGCCTGGTATGACGCCCACCAGCTTCGTGCCCAAGGAGGCCGCCGCGGTGGGCATGAGCTATGGGGAGCTGTGCGAGGAGATCGTGCGGCAGTCGTGTCAGCTGAAGAGGAGGGCGTATTGATGCAGCCGATGACGGTCAAGGAGATCGCGGCCGCGGTCAGCGGCATTTGGTGGAACCCCCGGGAGGATGCTCCCATGGTGGACGCCGTGTGTACCGACAGCCGGCGCATCACACCGGGGTGCCTGTTTTTGCCCTGGGTGGGAGAAAAATTTGACGGACATAATTTTATCGACGCGGCGCTCTCTGCCGGCGCGGCGGGGTGCCTGTGCGCCCGGCTGCCGGTGAACCTGCGGCCGGATAAGTTTTACATCAAGGTGGACGACACGCGCCTGGCCCTGCGGGCCCTGGCCTCCCATTACCGGGACAAATTCCACATCCCGGTGATCCAGATTACCGGCAGCGTGGGCAAGACCACCACCAAAGAGATGATCGCCGCCGTGCTGGAGGCGAAATACCATGTCCTGAAGACACCGGAGAATTTCAACAACGACATCGGCACGCCACTGACGCTGCTGGGCCTCGGGCCCGAGCACGAGGCGGCCGTGATCGAAACGGGCATGAACCACTTTGGGGAGATCCGCTACCTGGGCCAGATGGTGCGGCCGGATATCGCCGTCATCTCCAACATCGGCGATGCCCACATCGAGTATCTGGGCAGCCGGGAGGGCATCCTCAAGGCCAAGTGCGAGATCTTGGAAAATCTCAGGCCGGAGGGCCTTTTGATCCTCAACGGGGATGACGCCCTGCTGGATACGGTGGACGCGCCCTTTGCCACGGTGCGCTGCGGACAAAGCGGGCACTGCGCCGTGCGGATCGAGGATATGGCCGACCACGGCGTGGAGGGCATCACCTGCACGGTGGTCACGGAGCGTGACCGCTATCCGCTGTCCATCCCCGCGCCCGGCGAGCATATGGCGTACCCGGCGGCCATGGCTGTGGCCGTGGGCGAGCGCCTGGGGCTGTCCCACGAGGAGATCGTCCGGGGCGTGGCGTCCTATGAGCCTGCCGGGTCCCGGATGCGGGTGGTGCGGCTGGGCGAGGGCCGCGTCATTCTGGACGACTGCTACAACGCCAATCCACAGTCCGTCACCGCCGCGCTGGAGGTGCTGGCCAAGACCGAGTGCGACCGGAAGGTGGCGGTGCTGGGCGACATGGGCGAGCTGGGCGACCTGACGGAGCAGGCCCACTACAACATGGGCGCCCTTGCGGCCATGCTGGGCATCGACTTTGTGGCGGCCATCGGGGAAAAGGCCGAGATGATCGCAGAGGGCACTGCCCAGAGCGGCGGAAATGTGCTGCATTTTTCGACGAAGGAGGAAGCGCTGCCCCAGCTCATAGAGCAGCTGGGCCCCAACACGGCCATGCTGGTCAAGGCGTCTCACGCCATGCATTTTGACGCGCTGGTGGAGCAGCTTCAGCAAGTTTATCGCGTATGATTGAGATACAAGTCAAAGACCTGGTCAAGTCTTTTGAGGTGGGCCATAACGTACTGGACGGCATCACCTTTCAGATCGACCAGGGGGAGCGGGTGGGTTTGCTTGGCAAAAACGGCGCCGGCAAGACCACGCTCTTCAAGATCCTCACGGGAGAGCTGGACTATGATGAGGGCCAGGTGACCATCGCGCCGGGCCGGCGACTGGGCCTTATTTCCCAGATCCCCGTCTACCCGCCGGAGTATACGGTGGAGGACGTGCTGCGCACGGCTTTTTCCCGCCAGCAGGCGCTGGCGGAGGAGATGCGCTCACTGGAGGCCCGGATGGCTGCCGGAGAGAGCGACAGCGCCATTTTGCGCCGGTACGACCGGCTCTCCGAGCGGTTCGAGGCCTTCGGCGGCTACGATACGGATGTGGCCGTCAACAAGGTGGCAAACGGCTTGTCCATTCCGGACAGCCAGCGGGCCCAGCTCTTTTCCAGCCTGTCCGGCGGGGAAAAGACCCGGGTGAACCTGGGCCGCCTTATTCTGGAGGACACGGATATCCTGCTGTTGGACGAGCCCACCAATCACCTGGACCTCCACGCAACAGAGTGGCTGGAAGAGTACATCCGCGCGTTCCGGGGCACGGTGGTGGTCATCTCCCACGACCGCTACTTCCTGGACCGGATCGTCACCCGGGTCATCGAGGTGCTGGACGGCAAGGCGGAGTTTTACAGCGGCAATTACAGCTTCTACGCCGTGGAAAAGGAGCGGCGCTATCAAGAGCGTATGAAGCAGTACCTCAAGGAGCAGGCCAAGATCCAGCAGCTGGAAAAGGCCGCCGAGCAGCTAAGGCTGTGGGCCTTTCAGGGCATGGACAAGACGTACCGCCGGGCCATCTCCATGGAAAAGCGCATCGAGCGCATGCGCACCACCGCAAAGCCCACCAAGGCAAAGAAAATGGACGCCCGGTTCTCCACGGCGGAGTTCCACGGCGACGAGGTGCTCTCGCTGCGGGGCGTTTCCAAGTCCTATGGGGAAAAGCACCTTTTTGACGGCATCACCTTGAAGGTGGAGGGCGGCGAGCGCATCGCCCTCATCGGCGACAACGGCACCGGCAAATCCACCCTCATCAAGATGATCGTGGGCGAGCTGTACCCGGACGACGGCCGCATCCGCACGGGCCCCCAGGTGCGCTGTGCGTACCTGCCCCAGATCGTCCACTTCGACCACCCGGACTGGAACCTGGTGGAAAACATGATGGCGGCGAAGAAGGGCCTTTCCGCCCAGTCCGCCCGCAACCGCCTGGCAGCCTATGAGTTCCAGGGTGAGGACGTGCTGAAGCCCGTCAGTGTGCTCTCCGGCGGCGAGCAGAGCCGCCTGCGGCTTTGCATGCTCATGGACGACGAGATCAACTTCCTGATTCTGGACGAGCCTACCAACCATCTGGACATCGCCTCCCGGGAGTGGATCGAGGAGGCGGTGGAGGCCTATGACGGCACGCTGCTGTTCGTCAGCCACGACCGCTACTTCATCAACCGCTTTGCCACCCGCATCTGGGAGCTCTCGGACGGCACCATCACCGACTATCCTATGGGCTTTGCCCAGTACCGGCAGGTGAAGGCACAGGAGGCGGCGGAAAAGGCCGAACCGCCTAAGCCCCAAAAGGAAAAGGCAGAGCGTCCCCGTCCGGCTAACCGGGCCCAGCAGACGGCCCGCAAGCACCTGACCATCTGCGAGCGGGACATCGCCAAAGCGGAAGAGCGCATGGCCGCGCTGGACGCGGACATGGAGGCCGCCGCCTGTGACTACGAAAAACTCCAGGCCCTGGTGCAGGAGAAGGAAGCGGCCCAGGCAGAGCTGGACGCCCTGTATGAAAAGTGGGAGCAGCTGAGCCTAGAGGCGGGAGAATGAAAGAAATTTGGGCTGCGCTGGGCGCCGGAGAAAAACGGCGGTGCATCCTGGCCGGGGCATTGGCGCTCACGGGCGCGGTTTTGTACGCGATACGCCCGCTTGGCATGCGGTTTTCCGGCATGCTGCTGCTGGGAGCGGCGGTGCTTTTGCTGCTGGGGCTCTGGCTGCGGCGCCGGGCGTCGGACAGCCGGCTGTGGCGGCGCTGCCGCCGGGTGTTTCACGCCGGGCTGACGGCGGTGCTGGTGCTGCTTTGTTCCATCGAGGTGTTCGTGGTGACCCAGGGCCGGCAGACGCTTACCGCCCTGCCGGCGGACGCGGTCATCATACTGGGCGCCGGCGTCAACGGCACATCTCCCTCGCTGTCCCTTCAGACCCGGCTGGATGCGGCGCTTTCCTATCTGGAGGCGCACCCGGATATCCCGGTGGTGCTCACCGGCGGCCAGGGCTACGGGGAGGAGATCTCCGAGGCGGCGTGCATGTACGACTACCTGACAGCACGGGGCGTGGAGCCGGAGCGGCTCATTCTGGAGGAAGCGGCCTCCAACACGGCGGAGAATTTTGCCTTCTCCGCGCCGCTGCTGGAGGAGGCGGGGGTGGACATTGGCACGGATACCGTGGCGGTGGTGACCAATGATTTTCACGTTGCCCGCGCCCGGCTCATTGCCCAGAAGAAGGGCTACGGTGCTACATACGGCGTGGGTGCGCCCATCCCATGGCCCCACCTGGAGGTGAACTACTACCTCCGGGAGGCGTTCGCCGTGGTGAAGAGCGTTTTATTTGACTGAAGCATACGGAGGAATCAATGAGCAATATTTTGTGTATGTATTACTCCCGGACGGGAAATACCAAAAAGGCCATGGAAGAGATCGCCCAGGAGCTGGGCGCGGAGCTGGTAGAGCTGCGGGACGACGTGGCCCGCGGCGGCTGGAAGGGCTTTTTGCGCTGCGGTATGGATGCTATGGGCAAGTCCACGGCGCCCCTTTGCCCCTATGAGACGAAAAAGCCCCTGGACGCCTACGATCTGGTGATCCTGGGCACGCCTGTGTGGGCGGGACGGTGCAGCAGCATTGTGCGCACGTTCCTCAAAGAGCACGGCGGCGAGCTCAAGAACGTGGCCTATGTGGCCACCCGCGCCAGTGAGAGCAAGCATGAGAGCGTGTTCAAGCAGATGGATCTCTATACCCGCCAGCCCCATGCGGCGGCGGTTTCCCTGCGGTGCGGCTCTGTGGGCTGTGCCTTCTGGCAGGAGGAGTTTTTACGGCAGGTGCGCGCGCTGGAGGAGAGCCTCTGAGCCGGCGCTTCCCGGAACTTGGAAAGGAGCGGGACCATGCTGGAAAAACTGAAGGAAATCGCACTGCGCTATGAAGATCTTCAGGCACAGCTGGGCGACAGCGCCATTTACGGCGACAGCGCCCGGCTGGCCTCCGTCACCCGGGAGCTCAAGGAGCTGGAGCCGGTGGTGGAGGCGTACCGGGCCTATACCCAGGCCCAGGAGCGCCACCGGCAGGCCCAGGAGCTGCTGCACGACCCGGATTTCCGTGCCCTTGCCCAGGAGGAGCTGGGGGAGGCCCGGAGCCAGATGGAGCAGCTGGAAGAGCAGCTGCGGCTTTTGCTGCTGCCCCGCGACCCGGACGACGAGCGCAGCGTGGTATTGGAGCTGCGCGGCGGCGTGGGCGGCGAGGAGGGCGCACTGTTTGCCGCGTCCTTGCTGCGCATGTACACCATGTACGCCCAGGAAAAGGGCTGGCACATGGACATTGTCTCCGCCAATGAGACGGAGCTGGGCGGCATGAAAGAGTGCAGCGTGCTGGTGGAGGGCACCGGCGTCTACTCCCGGCTGAAGTTTGAATCCGGTGTCCACCGGGTGCAGCGGGTGCCGGAGACGGAGTCCGGCGGCCGCATCCATACCAGCGCCGCCACGGTGGCTGTGCTGCCCACAGTGGAGGATGTGGAGCTGGATATCGATCCCAAGGATCTGCAGATCGATACCTACCGCTCCTCCGGCGCAGGCGGCCAGCATGTGAACAAGACGGAGTCCGCCATCCGCATCACCCACCTGCCCACGGGGCTGGTGGTGGAGTGCCAGGATGAGCGCAGCCAGTATAAAAACAAGGA
>CAUWEK010000061.1:0-10607 GCA_963557435.1 uncultured Dysosmobacter sp. | reverse complement strand
TTCTTCTGGGTGGCCCGGATGATCTTCTCCGGCTGCGAGCAGATGAAGAAGATCCCGTTCCATACCGTGCTCATCCACGGCCTGGTGCGGGACGACAAGGGCCGCAAGATGTCCAAGTCCCTGGGCAACGGCATCGATCCGCTGGAGATGGCGGAGAAGTACGGTGCCGACGCCCTGCGCTTCAACCTCATCACCGGCAACAGCCCCGGAAACGACACCCGTTTCTACACGGAAAAGTGCGAGGCCATGCGCAACTTCGCCAACAAGATCTGGAATGCCAGCCGGTTCGTCATGATGAACCTGACCATCGACCATTGCGCTCTGCCGGAGACCAGCGAGCTTGCCGCCGAGGACAAGTGGGTGCTCTCCAAGCTGAACACGCTGGTCAAGGAGGTCACGGAGAACCTGGACAGCTACGAGATCGGCGTGGCGTCCGCCAAGGTCTATGACTTCCTGTGGGATACCTACTGCGACTGGTATATCGAGCTCACCAAGACCCGCCTCAACGGAACCGACGAGCAGGCCAAGCTGGTGGCCCAGAACGTCCTTTGCTACGTGCTCACGGAGCTTTTGAAGCTGCTGCATCCCTTCATGCCCTTCATCACCGAGGAGATCTACCAGGCGCTGCCTCACGAGGACGCCTATCTCATGACCTCCCAGTGGCCCGTCTACCGCCCCGAGCTTTCCTTCCCGGAGGAAGAGGCCGCTATGGAAGCAGTCATGGATACCATCAAGGCCATCCGTGCCCGCCGCGCCGAGATGAACGTGCCGCCGTCCAAGAAGGCGGAGGTGCTCATCGTCACCGCCACGCCGGATATCTACGCTCAGGGCCTGCACTTCATTGAGCGTCTGGCCTATGCCAGTGCCGTGACCTTTGCCGCCTCCGCCCCCGCGGATGTGACGGGCCAGGTGAGTGTGGTCACCGCAAACGCCACGGCGTATATGCCTCTGAGCGAGCTGGTGGACATCACCGCGGAGCTGGAGCGCATCGCCAAGGAGAAAGAAAAGGCGGAAAACGGACTGCGCATCGTGGAGCAGAAGCTTTCCAACGAAAAATTCGTCTCCCGCGCCCCCGAGGCCGTGGTAAACGCCGAGCGGGAAAAGGCCGCCAAGTTCCGGGAGCTGATCGCCAAGCTGGAGGAGTCCGCCAAGGCCATGCAGGCATAAATCAGCGTATCCCGACATCTTAATAAAAAAGGAAGCCCCGGAGGAATTCCTCCAGGGCTTCCTTTTTTCAGCGAATGAAGCTGGTACGCGCGCCCTGTTCCGCCTTGGGCGGCTGAAGGCCTGCGTTCTGCCCGGCCTGGATGCATTGGAGCAGCCAGGCCATGTTCTTTCCCAGATTCCGCATGGTCTGGAGTCCCTCCTCGTCCAGTGCCACGTCTCCGGGCACAGAGCCGTGCACCATATTCCAGTAGGTAGAGGACACCACCGGCATCTGGGAAATGGTGAAATACTTGTTCAGCACGTCCACAGACGCCACCGTACCGGCCCGGCGTGCAGAGACGACGGCTGCCGCGGGCTTATGGGAAAAGGCCGCCTTGCCTGCGAAGAACACCCGGTCCAAAACGGTCAGGATGCGGCCGCTGGGATGGGCATAATAAACCGGGGAACCGAATACAAATCCGTCGCACTCCCGGGCCTTTTCAATGATGCGATTGACGATGTCATCGTCAAATACGCACCGTCCCGGATTTTTCCCGCAGGTCCCGCAGGCAGTGCAGTCCCGGACCGGATCATTGCCCAGCCACAGGATCTCCGACTCGATCCCGAAGCCATCCAGTGTGGCAGCCACCTCACGCAAAGCGGTATCCGTACATCCGTGGGGGCGGGAGCTGCCGTTGAGCATCAAAACTTTCATGGAGCCATCTCCTTTTTGTTTTTTCCTATTATACCGCCCATGCAAATGCGCCGCAAGGTAGAACAGCAAACGCTGCCTCCAAAATTTCCAAACAGGACGTTTGGGTTTCGACACAATCCCGGATAGAAACATGGTATCATCACCGTAAGCCTACGGCTTTATGATGGATTTTCGGAAATACTGGAATGTTCAGGCAAAAGAGGAGAATACTATGGAAGTGTTGGCAAAAAGCGCAGACCGGAATCTGCTGCTGGAACTGGAAGGGGAGCTGGACCACCACGCCGCCAAGGACGCCATCTGTCAGATTGAGCGAGCCATTGATGCGGCGCTGCCGAAAAAGCTGGTGCTGGACATGGAGCGGGTTACGTTCATGGACAGCTCCGGTATCGCGCTGATCCTGCGGACACGGCAGAAAATGGATCTTCTGGACGGCTGCCTGCTGGTGACCAATGTTCCGGGACAGGCCCGCCGGGTGCTGGATGCCGCCGGCATCGGACGGCTGGTGACCATACGATAAGCTTGGGGAGGAGTACATAATGAAAACAAAGGCCATCAACGAAATGACGCTGCAATTTCCAAGCCGCAGCAGCAACGAGGGCTTTGCCCGCACAGCTGCGGCCTGCTTTGCAGCGCAGATGGATCCAACGCTCAACGAGCTGGAGGATATCAAAACAGCCGTCAGTGAAGCGGTGACCAATGTCATCGTCCATGCGTACCCGGACAGCATCGGACCCGTGCAGCTGAAGATCCGTGTTTTGCCCGATCATGTTCTGGAGATCATTGTGCGGGACCATGGACGAGGCATCCCGGACGTGGAAAAGGCCATGGAGCCCATGTACACCACCGGTGGGGAAGAGCGCAGCGGCATGGGCTTTACCATTATGGAGAGCTTTATGGACAAGCTCACCGTCCGCTCTGTAACGGGGCGCGGAACCACCGTCAGCATGCGCAAGAAGCTGGCTCCCCGCTTGAAAGCGGCAAAATGAGCGCCCCCATGGAGCTGCTGCGGGCCGCCCAGGCAGGGGACCGGGACGCCTGTGAGCAGGCGGTCCTGGAAAACAACGGTCTGATCTGGAGCATCGTGCGGCGCTATTATGGCCGCGGCGTAGAGCCGGACGACCTCTATCAGCTGGGCTGCCTTGGATTTTTGAAGGCCGTGCAGGGATTCGACTTCTCCTACGGCACCTGCTTTTCCACCTACGCTGTACCGAAGATCGCGGGGGAGATCCGCCGCTTTCTCCGGGACGACGGAACAGTAAAAGTCGGCCGCACCATACGGGAGCAAGCTCAATTGCTTTACACGCAGAGAGAGCGCCTGCGCCATGATCTGGGACGGGAGCCAGTCCTGTCAGAACTGGCGGAAGCCACCGGCCTCACCGTGGAGGAGATCGCCAGGACGGAGACCGCCACAGAGGCGCCGGAATCTCTCCAGCAGGAACTGGCAGACGGATTGACGCTGGAGGGCACGCTGGGGACCGACGCCCCGGAAGAGGGCCTGGTGGAAAAGCTCGCCCTGCGGGAGGCCATAGACCGCCTCCCGGAAAAAGAACGGATGACCATCCTGCTGCGGTATTTCAAGGGGCTGACTCAGGAGCGGACAGCCCGGGTGCTGGGCGTCTCCCAGGTGCAGGTGTCCCGTCTGGAACGGCGGGGACTGCGCCGATTGCGGGAGCTGCTGGAACCGTAAAATGCTCCGGTCCCTGGAATTCCGTCATGGTATCCCAGTAGCGCATGGGCATCTGGGTCCGGCGGCAGGTGGGATTGTACCGCTCCCGAATGGCAACCGTATCGTAAAACCGCTTCCAGAGCAGGCGATAATGGGCCTCCTGCGCATCCGGCGGCGCCATTTGAAACTGCTCCAGCGGCCGGATCACCGCCTTGCCGCCGGCGTGGAACAGCGCCTCGCGATGGGTCCGGTCATACAGGAAAAAGGCGTCGTCCGGATAGCGGGCACTAAAGTGACGCCGCAGCAGGGGAAGCACCCGATTTTTGGGCTGAATCTCTCCGCCCAACACACCGCCCAGGTCGGAAAAGCGGGTAAAGCCCTTGAGCAGGTGCGCCTCTGAATTCAGGTGCCGCACCGCCTTGGCCACAGGGTAGAGCGTCTCATCTGAAAAGTTGCGCAGGAAGCCGGGGCCTTCCTCCAGCAGCTTCACCGCCAAGCGATAAAGGTGCATCTCCCGCTCGGGAAGGCAGGTGAGAAAGCCTCTTTGCAACAGATCAGATGCAAAGGAAGAACACTTTACAATTTTTCGAAACACACGCTTTGCGTGCTCGGTATCCGTTACGATACTTCGGGACGCAAAGAGTATGGGAACAAGGTCCTCATCGCAGCAGATGGCGGTGGGGACCTCTTTATTTGCATAGCTGTCAAAAATACAGCACAGGAACCCCGCAAAGCTCCCGTCGTAGCAGTATACAAGATCGTTCATAGCTGGTCATCCTCAAGAGTAAGCCGGTTGAAACAAAGACAGCTGCTCTGCCTCCGGCTGGGGCAGCTGGGGAGCCTCCGCCGCGATCAGGTTGCCCAGCAGGCTCTCCTGGGTGAAACGGAGCCCGTCCGCCCGCTTTCCGGAAGCCGTGAGAAAATACTGCGCCCGCTTCATGACCACGCCCATTTTTCCCAGGTCCTCCGGCCGCAGGCGGCGGGCCCGGCGGGCTGACAGGATCCGGCGGGCGGAGATGACCCCCACGCCGGGGATCCGCAGCAGCGTCTCGTAATCCGCCGTGTTGACCTCCACGGGAAAGAAATCCAGATGGGCCAGGGCCCAGCTGCACTTGGGGTCCACCAGTGGATTGAAGTCCGGATTCTTTTCGTCCAGCAATTCTTCCGCCCGGAACCCATAAAAGCGCAGCAGCCAGTCCGCCTGATAGAGCCGGTGCTCCCGCAGCAGCGGCGGCTTGGTATCTTTGGACGGGAGCAGGGCATGCTCCACCACGGGCACATACGCAGAATAGAACACACGTTTGAGCTTGTACCGATCATAGAGTCCCTGGGTCAGCCGCAGGATATGCAGATCGTTGTCCGCTGTGGCTCCCACGATCAGCTGGGTGCTCTGGCCGGCAGGGGCGAACTTAGGGGCGTGCCGGTATTTGACCAGTTCCTCCTTACTCTGCTTTCCCCGCTGCTGGATCTGCCGCATGGGGGAGAGGATGGCCTGCTTGGTCTTGTCCGGTGCCAGCGTCCGCAGCCCCGCCTCGGAGGGCAGCTCAATATTGACGCTCATGCGGTCAGCCAAAAAGCCCAGCTGCTCCACCAGCTCCGGCGCCGTGCCTGGGATGGCTTTGGCATGGATGTAGCCGTTGAATCGGTATTCCTGCCGGAGGATGCGCAGGGTTCGGATCATCAGCTCCGTGGTATAGTCCGGACTGCGCAGCACGCCGGAGGAGAGAAAGAGTCCCTCGATATAATTGCGGCGGTAAAAGTTGATGGTCAGATCCGCCAGCTCCTGCGGGGTGAATGCGGCACGGCGGGTATCGTTGCTGCGGCGGTTGACACAGTACTTGCAGTCGAACACACAGCAGTTGGTCATGAGCACCTTCAAAAGAGAGACGCACCGCCCGTCGGCGGAAAAGGAGTGGCAGCAGCCCGCCACTGAAGCAGAGGTGTTGCCGATATACCCCTTTCGGGAGGTCCGGTTTCCGCCGCTGGACGTGCAGGCAGCGTCATATTTTGCCGCATCCGTCAGGATCGTAAGCTTTTCCAGCACATCCATAGCAGTTTATCGAACGCATGTACGCTCGTGACGTCCGGCCGTAGGCCGGTCAATGAAATTGATCAGGCGAAACAGCTGCGCCGTCATGAATACCACGCCGATCAACACAAAAAAGAACGTCCAGCCTGTCATAGATTTCCCCTCCCAAATAATCGAACTGTTGTTCTATTAACACTATAACTCGAACAATCGTTCGTGTCAAGGGTGGAGAACAAAAAATCGAATGGCAAATAAAAAAGACGCGGCCGCAGCCGCGTCTTTTTATTTGGTGATGTACGATTACTTGCAGGAGGCCAGATCCTTGAGGAACTGCTCCACCGCCTCAGCAGGCGTGGCCCAGCTGGTAACAAAGCGGACCAGGGTGTGCGTATCGTCCACGTCCTCCTGAGCCTCAAAGGCATAGCCCATTTCCTCCAGCTGCTTGGCCACCGTGTTGGGCAGCACCGGGAACTGCTGGTTGGTGGGGGAGGGGACCGGGAAGTTGTAGCCCAGAGCGGCCATGCCGTCCCGCAGGCGGAAGGCCATCTCATTGGCGTGACGCCCCATGTCCAGATACAGGCCGTCCTCCAGCATGGCCTTGAACTGCACGCCCAGCAGGCGGCCCTTAGCCAGCACGGCGCCCCGCTGCTTCATGTGCCAGCGGAAATGGGCATTGGGAGAGGTAACCACCAGCGCCTCGCCGAAGAGGGCGCCGTTCTTGGTGCCGCCGATGTAGAACATATCCGTCAGCGCCGCCAAATCCGCAAAGGTCAGGTCATTGCCCGGCGCGGTGAGAGCGGAGGCCAGACGGGCGCCGTCCAAGAACAGCAGCAGACCGTGCTTGTCACAGCAAACGCGCAGAGCCTGCAGCTCCGCCTTGGTGTAAATGGTGCCGATCTCCGTGCTGTCAGAGACATAGACCATCTTGGGGGCCACCATGTGCTCGGTGCCGTTGTGCTCCCGGAGAACAGCCTCCACCAGAGCAGGGGTGAGCTTGCCGTCCTCCGCGCGGATGGAGCAGACTTTGTGGCCGGTGGCCTCGATGGCGCCGGTCTCGTGGGTGTTCACATGGCCGGTATGGACGGAGATCACCGCCTCATAGGAGGCCAGGAACGCCGTGATGGTCACCAGGTTGGTCTGGGTGCCGCCCACCAGGAAATGGACGTCGGCGTCCGGTGCGTCACAGAGCTTGCGGATCAGGTCCGCCGCCTCCTGGCAGTGGTGATCCAGCCCATAGCCGCAGGTCTGCTCCAGGTTGGTCTCCGTCAGCGCCTGGAGTACCTTGGGATGGGCGCCCTCGCTGTAATCGTTGCGGAAGCTGTACATGTCAAAAACCTACTTTCTTTTTTTGTGTTTTTGAAAATCCTATTGAAATCATAGCGCCTTTCCTGTATAAATGCAAGGAGCAGAGGGATAATTCTGGTAAAGGAAAAAAGGCTGGAACTTTTTCTCATGTCAGCACGTCAATAAAGCGTCAATGATAAAATCAAAAACGTCAAAGGAGACAACAAATGAAAAAATGGTTTGTAATGGCCCTGGCGGCCTGCATGCTCACCGGATTGCTGGCCGGCTGCGGCTCCAAGGAGGAGGGCTCTGCCCAGGTGGATCTTTCCGCTTTTTATGAAACCCTCGCTGAGGAGTACCACTGGTCCGAGGATCCCCAGACCAGCCAGGAGGGCGACCTTCTGATGTCCTCTGTGGAGGGCGAGCTGCTGGAGTCCTACTATCCCGGTCTTGCGGATGTGGCCACCGAACAGCTGATCGTCAAGGCGCCCATGATGAGCTCCGTGGTCAACGAGGTGGTGTTCGCCCAGTGCAAGAGCGAGGATGACGCGGCGTCCGCCGCCGAGATCCTCCAGTCCCGGGCCGACGCCCAGGCCGAGGGCGGCGCCTGGTACCCGGAGTCCATGGAAGCCTGGGGCAAGGCCAAGGTGATCCAGAACGGCACCTATGTTGCCATGATCGCCTCCGCCGAGCACCAGACCGAGATCGAGGACGCGTTCAACGCGCTCTTTGCGTAAGGAAACCTGCAAACGAAGCGGAACAACGGCCGGAGCTCCGCCCGTTGTTCCTGTATGGTGGGAGGAAATCACTTGGTATTCAGCAGTCTGACCTTTTTGTTTGCCTATCTGCCCATCACGCTGCTGCTCTACTTTACGGTCCCGCTGGCATGGCGGAACCTGGTGCTGCTGGTGGTGAGCCTGTTTTTCTACGGCTGGGGCGAGCCGGTGTACATCGTCATCATGTTCGTCTCCATCCTCATCGACTATACCCACGGCCTGCTGGTGGAGAAATACCGCCACGACGACCGGAAAGCCCGGTGGTTCGTGGGGCAGTCCGTGGTGTTCAACCTGCTGCTCCTGGGCTTTTTCAAGTACTGGGACTTCCTGGCGGCCAACCTTTCGCTGATCCCCGGCATCAGCGTGCCCCAGCTGGGGATCCCGCTGCCCATCGGCATCTCCTTTTTCACGTTCCAGACCATGAGCTATACCATCGACGTCTACCGTCAGGACGCGCCGGTGCAGCGCAGCATCATAAAATTCGGTACATTCGTGACCATGTTTCCCCAGCTGATCGCCGGCCCCATCGTCCAGTATAAGACGGTGGCCAAAGAGCTGGATCACCGCATCAACACCAGCGAGGACTTCGCCCTGGGCTGCCGGCGTTTTTGCGTGGGCCTTGCGAAAAAAGTACTGCTGGCCAATGCGGTAGGCAAGCTCTGGGACGCCCAGCTGGCCGCCGGCATGGGCGGTACGCTGACCGTGGCGGGCGGCTGGATGGGCCTTCTGGCCTACGGCTTCCAGATCTACTTCGACTTTTCCGGCTACTCCGACATGGCCATCGGCCTGGGCCGCATCTTCGGCTTCCGGTTCAACGAGAACTTTGACTATCCGTACCTGGCCGCCTCCGTCACGGAGTTCTGGCGCCGCTGGCACATGTCGCTGACCAGCTGGTTCCGGGAGTATCTGTATATCCCCCTGGGTGGCAACCGGGGCAGCACTGCCAAGACCCTGCGCAACATCCTGATCGTGTGGCTGTGCACCGGCTTCTGGCACGGCGCCAGCTGGAACTTCGTGCTCTGGGGCCTCTATTTTGCCGCCTGGCTCATTCTGGAGAAGTATGTGCTGCGCGGCGTGCTGACCCACACCCCCGCCCTTATCAAGCACGCCTACACCCTGGTGGTGGTATTTGTGGGCTGGGGCATTTTCGCCATGGACGACCTGGGCGTGTGCGGGCGGTATCTCTCCGCCTGCTTCGGCGGCGCGCCTCTTTGGAGCAGCACGGACGGCTATACACTGCGCACCTACGCCGTGACGTTCCTGGTGCTGATCCTGGCCTCCACCACGCTGGGCCGGAGGCTTTTCCAGCGGCTTCCCCAGCGGGCGGAGCGGATCGTGACACCGGTTCTGATGCTGCTCTCGCTGCTGGTATGCACGGCCTATCTGGTGGACGGCAGCTACAATCCCTTTTTGTATTTCCGGTTCTGAGAGGAGGGGACGGTAATGACAAAAGCATACAGCCGTTTTCTGACGGCCCTCTTCTGCCTGTTCCTGGGCGGCATGCTGGTGTGGTCCCTGGTCCTGCCGGACCGGGAGCGCTCCGAGGTGGAGAACCGGACACTGAGCCAGTGGCCGGAGTTTTCCTGGCAGTCTCTTAAGGACGGCAGCTTCACCAGTGCCGTGGAGGAGTACTTTGCCGACCAGTTCCCCCTGCGGGACCAGTGGACGGGCCTCAAAGCCCGGACGGAGCAGCTGATCGGCAAGTCCGAGTTTAACGGGGTCTACCTCAGCGGCGACCGCCTCATCGCCCAGGTGGAGGACCCGGAGGAGGACCTGGACGAGAAGAACCTTTCCTATGTGCAGCGGCTGGCGGAAAATGCAGACGTGCCTGTGTACCTTGGACTCATCCCGTCAGCGGCGGAGATCTGGAAGGACGACCTGCCCGCGGGAGCCCCCAGTTGGGATCAATCTGCCTTTTTGCAGCAGGCAGAGGCCCTGGGGCTTCCCATGGTGGACTTTGACGGCGCCCTCCGCGCCCACGCAGATGAGGACATTTTCTACCGCACGGACCACCACTGGACCAGCCTGGGTGCCTACTACGGCTACGCCGCTGTGATGGAAGCCCTGGGCAGGGAGGAGGACACGCTGCCTATGTCCGCCTTCACGCCGGAGACGGTCAGCACAGACTTCAACGGGACGCTCTATTCCCAGTCTGGCATCCACTGGCTCACCCCGGACACCATGGAGTTCTGGGTAGAGGACACGGGCCTTTCCATCACCTCCTGGCGCACCGGCGAGCCGCAGAGCAGCACCCTGTACGACCGGAGCTATCTTGAAAAGAAGGACAAGTACTCCGCTTTCTTAGGCGGCAATCAGCCGCTTTGCGTCATCCGCAACGAGGCCGCGGCAGGGAAGGGCAAGCTCCTTTTGATCCGGGACTCCTACTCGGACTCCCTGGCACCGTTCCTGGCCCAAAGCTTTGAGGAGGTGCACCTGATCGATACCCGCTATTACCGCATGTCCCCGGCCCAGTACGCCGCGGAAAACGGCATCGATGAGATCTGCGTGCTCTTCAGCATCCCAAATTTCATCACGGAAAAGAGCCTGGTCTTTATCGGCCAATAAAAAAGCACCCCGGAGCATGATGCTCCGGGGTGCTTTTTTCTCTTTCACTGGACGACCACCAGCGAAACGGTCTTGTCGGTCAGATCCACGGTGTAGCGGTAGTTTCCCGCCAGATGCAGCAGCGTCTGGCCGTCCTGAGAGAGAAGCTGGTCCTCAAAGGAGACGATATAGACCAGGGTATCGTCCAAAAAGAGCATGGTGTCCGGCGGTGCAGTCGCCGCCTCCTGGGCCTGGGGCAGGGGGAGGGAAGCCTCCGTGCCGTCGGCAAAGCGCAGGAACAGCTGCTTGTACGCCTGTCCCATGGGAGAGACGCCCACCATATTGCCCCAGTAGGCGATGCATCCGTCTCACTCGGTGTACGCCTCCGGCCGGAAGGCAACGGATTCCTCCGTCTCCTGCCAGCCGCCCTGGCACCAGGCAATCCGC
>CAUWEK010000060.1:0-11005 GCA_963557435.1 uncultured Dysosmobacter sp. | reverse complement strand
CGACCAGCTCTACGGCACCGATCTCAGCACGGCCTTTGCCAAGATCGCCGGAGAGATGAACGTGGCTGTGCCTGCCGGCAGCACCATCGTGGATTACATGGGCAAGACCCAGACCGACAAGGGTGAGACGGAGGAATACGATTTCAATCTGCTGACCGATCAGGTCATCACCCTGCGCGTGGGCAGCAGCGTATACACCGGCACCCTGGGGACCGGGAACACCATCACCTTCGGCGATGGCTCCCGCCTGGTCTATACCTCCGGCGCGGACGAGCACATCACGCTGACCCTGGCAAACGATATGGTCCGGGGCGGCAAGGTCAGCCTTACCTTCACCCAGCAGCTTGACGAGTATAACAACGATTCCGGCCGGCACGATGTGCTGACCAACGTACAGGCGTATCTGCAGCCCGCCGGCTCCGGCGAGGGCCTGCTGTTCCCCGAGCCCAGCCTGAGCTATCGGGTAGGCGGCGGTGGCGGCGGCACCGGCGGCGGTGATGAGACCTTCATCCCCGATGACGATGTGCCTCTGGCTGACCTGAACGAGACCGACCACTATGCCTACATCATCGGCGGCAAGGACGGTCTGGCCCATCCGCAGGACCAGATCACCCGCGGCGAGGTCGCTACCATCTACTTCCGTATGCTGACGGATGAGTCCCGCAACGAGCTGTGGAGCCAGAGCAATCCCTATACGGACGTCCAGCCGGATACCTGGTGCAACGCGGCCGTGTCCACCATGACCCGCGCCGGCGTGATTGAAGGCTTCTCCGACGGCACGTTCCGTCCCTATGCGCCCATCACCCGCGCCCAGTTCGCCGCCATCGCGGTGCGCTTCTTTGAGGTAGTCTATTCCGGTGACGACAAGTTCTCCGATATTGCGGATCACTGGGCCAGAGACTATATCAATAAGGCCGCCGAGGCCGCCATCATCAACGGCTATTCCGACGGTACCTTCCGTCCCAACCAGAACATCACCCGCGCCCAGGCCATGGCTATCTTCAACCGTGTGCTGGGACGCGCGCCGGATAAGGACCACATGCTGCCCGGCATGACCACCTGGCCGGACAACATGGATCAGAGCGCCTGGTACTATGCGGACGTGCAGGAGGCCACCAACTCCCACGATTATGAGATCCAGACCGACAGCGAGGGCAATACCTACGAAGTCTGGACCAGCATCCTGCCAGTGCGCGACTGGGCCGCGTTTGAAAACGAGTGGGCCACGGCCAACTCTGCTTCGAACCCCGGTGAAGTGATTTCTGTTCCGGTGAACTGAGACGGACTGAACCGGCATGATTTCAGTGAACCGCCGCACATTTGTGCGGCGGTTCATTTTTCTTTTCGGCTGGCAAAAAATGTTGGCGGAAGCTGGGAAATTTTGCTGTCTCTCCTGGCGGAAGTTCTTGAATTTTCCAGCTGATTATGCTATGATGATACACGATTATAAACAAGTGACATCGGCTGTATGCCGGAGTGCGGACAGAGGTCCGCGGCCTGCATTCGGCCTGAAAGGAAGGGTTGAACGCGTGCGTGCGACAGGTGAGATGGTCCTGCGGGAGATCGCAGGAGAATATCTGCTGATCCCCACCGGCGAGACCGCGCTGAAGATCCACGGGATGGTCACCCTCAGCGAAAGCGGCCTCCTGCTTTGGAAAAAGCTGCAGACCGAGTGCACGGAGGAAGCTTTGGTGGAGGCGCTTTTGGCGGAGTATGAAGTGGACCGGGAGACCGCGCAGGCGGATGTGCAGGATTTCCTGGGACAGCTGGATAAGGCAGGCCTCCTGATCTGAGGACCGGCTCTGCCGCTGAAATGTGATTGTGTGAAGCAGCAGCCGCATGCCCCATGCGGCTGAGCGGAATATGGCGCCGGGCACGCGGGCCCGGGCGGAAACGAGAGGAGAACGCTATGAAGACCTATGTGAAGCCGGAGCTCTTTTTTGAGAGCTTTGAATTGTCACAGCATATCGCGGGGTGCAACCTGAAGCTGACACAGGATGTAGGTGCTTGTGATGCCTCCGGCACCATCGAAGGCATCTGGGGGGACAGCTGGTTTATTTCTAAGGATGATTGCGACACGTTGGTGGAGGCCTACTGCTACACCAACGGCTCCATGAACGTGGCTACCATCAATTCCTGAACGTGCATACCACGCCCATCACCCTGGCGGATGTGACCATCCGTCTGGAGACGCCGGAGCCGGTACTGTGTACCTCCAACTTCCGGCCCTTTTTGGGAGAAGGCGGCGGGAAGTCCGTCCGGGCGGCTTTTTCCCAGGTGCCGGTACTGCCGGAGCTCACCGGGCGGCCGGAGTTTGAAAACCTGATGTTTTCCGTCCACAGAGCGGAAGCTGGCTTCGTTCGCTGCTACCGGGACCAAGACGGCCGGTTTTACGCTGTGGGGCGCATGACGCCGGAGGGTGCGGAGGTCTGCTACCTGCCCTGGAGCCGGGCCTATTTTTCCGAGACGCACAACTGCTTTTCCCATATCGCACTGGAGGAGCTGCTTTTGCGTTGTGACCGGCTGATCCTTCACGCCGCGTTTGTGGCGGCGGGGGAGAAGGGCCTTTTGTTTTCCGGCCCGTCAGGCATTGGAAAATCTACTCAGGCGGCACTGTGGCAGCGGCACGGCGCCCGGATCCTCAACGGAGACCGAACGGTACTGGGCCCGGGACCGGCAGGCTGGACGGCCTGGGGCTCCCCTTACGCGGGCTCATCCCGGTGCTTTTGCAGTGAGCGGTGCCCCATCGGTGCCATTGTGGTGCTGGAGCAGGCACCGGTTTGTGCGGTGCGCCGCCTGTCGGCGGCAAAGGCGTTTCACCGCCTCTATCCACAATTGACGGTCAACAGCTGGAACGGAGCCTATGTGGAGCGCGCCAGCGGCCTTTTGGCAGAGCTGGCGGCTCAGGTGCCGGTGTATCTGCTGGAGTGCACGCCCGACGACCGGGCGGTGGAAACGCTGGCAAACGTCCTGAAGGAGGACAACGCGCTTGGATTTGAAGGAAGTTCGCTATGAGGCACCGCTGACGCAGTACCTCTTTACCAAGGCAAGCCAGGGAAAGATCCCCCTCAGCGGGACATTCGAGCTCTCTCCGGTGTGTAATTTTTCCTGCCGGATGTGCTATGTGCGCATGACACCGGCGCAGGTGGCGGCCCATTCCCGGCCGGCCATGACACTGGAGCGCTGGCTGTCCCTGGCAGAGCAGGCCCGTGCATCGGGGATGCTGTATTTGCTGCTGACCGGCGGAGAACCCTTCCTCTGGCCGGATTTCTGGCCGCTGTATGAGCGCTTGACGGAGATGGGCTTCATCCTCTCCATCAACACCAACGGCTCGCTCATTGACGAGGCGGCCATTGCCCGGCTGCGGGCGCGGCCGCCCACGCGGCTGAACATCACCCTCTACGGCGCAGGGGACGATACCTATCGCTCGCTGTGCCGGGCGGACGGCGTGTTTACCCGGGTGGACCGGGCCATCATGGGACTGCGGGAAGCAGGGCTCATGGTCAAGCTCAACTGTTCCCTGACGCCGCAAAACGCCGGGGACTTGGAGGCTATGGTCCGCTACGCCCAGCAGCGAGGCCTCATTTTGGAAGTCAATACCTATATGTTTCCTCCCCTGCGGCGGGACCCCAGCCAGGTGGGGCGCAACGAACGCTTCACCCCGGAAGAGGCGGCCCGCTACCACATGGAACGGTATCGCCTCATGTACGGCGAGGAGACCTATGATCACTATCTGCATAGCGTGCTGCGGGGCATCGCGGACCCGCCGGGACTGGATGAATCCTGCGTGGACCCGGTGGACGGCAAGATCCGCTGCCGGGCGGGCAAGGCGGCCTTTTGGGTCACCTGGGACGGCTGGCTCACCCCCTGCGGTATGATGACGGAGCCCCGGGTGGACCTGACGGGGCAGCCCTTTGACTGGGCCTGGCAGACCCTCACGGAGGAAAGCGAACAGATGCGGCTGTCCGGTGTGTGCGGACAGTGTCCGGACCGGGACCTGTGCCACTCCTGTGCGGCCATGGCACAGGCGGAAACGGGAAGCCCCGGTGGCATCCCGCTGTACCTGTGCCGTATGGTGGAAGCCATGAAAACCCTGGCCCGGCAGGAACTGGACCGGCGCGGCCGGTAAAATCCCTTACCCTGCAAATCGAAGATTTGCTTTGAGATAGATGAAAAAACCGAGGAGGTTGAGAAAATATGCTGAAAAGACACGGACTGAAAAAGTGCCTGTCCCTGGTGCTGGTCTTCTGTCTGATCCTGAGCCTCATGCCTACCGTGGCCATGGCCCAGGAGCCGACGGCCGCAGCAGGTACGGAGACCACCGTGGGTGTGACCGGAGGCGAGACTCCTGCCGGCACCGAGACCGGCGATACTGCTGGTACTGAGACCGGTGATACCACCGGCACTGAGACCGGCGATACCACCGGCACTGAGACCGGCGATACCACCGGCACTGAGACCGGTGATACTGCCGGCACCGAGACCGGCGGCACTGCCGGTACCGAGACCGGTGGCATTGCCGGTACCGAGACCGGTGGCACTGCCGGTACTGAGACCGGTGATACTGCCGGCACCGAGACCGGTGATACTGCCGGCACCGAGACCGGCGATACTACCGGCACTGAGACCGGTGATACTACCGGCACCGAGGGTGGCAGCATTGTGGATGATGACGGTACCTTGAATGACGAGATCAAGGATACTGTGGACGATATCCTCAAGCCCATCCCTGGCGAAAAGACGCCGGAGGAGATCGCCGCGGAAGAGGCTGCTAAGAAGGCGGAGGAAGAAGCTGCTGCACAGGCTGCCGCGGAAGAGGCTGCTCGTTTGGAGGCTGAGCGTCTGGCTGCCGAGCAGGCCCGGGCGGAGGAACTGGCTTCTGTGCTGGATGTCAAGGATAAGGAAGATCCCCGGGATACCAGCAACGACGGCTTCTACAAGGTGGTGCATCTGGATGCTGGCCGCAAGTATTTCAGTCCCGAGAGCATCAAGACCATCATCAACGAGGCGGCCGATGCCGGCTACAACCAGCTGGAGCTGTATCTGTCCGATAATGAAGGCTTCCGCTTCGCGCTGGAGGATATGACTATCACCACGGACTATGACTCTTACAATTTGGACCTTGCCCTGAGTGCGGAGTATCTGACGGAAGACGAAATGTCCGAGCTGATCGCCTACGCCAAGGAGCGGGGCGTGGAGATTGTTCCCTGCATCAATACCCCCGGCCACATGGGCGCCATTTTGGATGTGTTCCCGCAGTTCCGTTATTCCGGTTCAGACAGCTCTATTGACCTGACGAATCCCGAGGCCGTGGCCTTTGCCCTGGCCCTCGTGGAGAAGTATGCCGACTACTTTGCCGGCGAGGGTTGCCATTTCTTCAACATCGGCGCCGATGAGTATGCCAACGAGGGCAGCACCATGGGCTTTGAAAAGCTGTATAACAACGGCGGCTATGGGAACTTTGTCGATTACCTCAACGCCGCGGCCCAGGTGGTCATCAACGAGGGCATGACTCCCCGCGCTTTTAACGACGGCATCTACTATAACAACGACACCCGCTACGGTGTGAACGACGCTGTTCAGGTGTGCTACTGGTCCTCCGGCTGGAGCGGCTACAATGTAGCCTCTGCGTATACCATCAGCGGCCAGGGCCATGAGATGATCAACACCCATGGCGACTACTACTGGGTGCTGGGTAAATCGAATGCCCAGTGCACAGCGGAGAAGGCAGCGGAGTTTGACTATACGAACTTCTCCGGCAACAGTGTGCTCTCTGACGCGTCGGGCGCCATGTTCTGCATCTGGTGCGATTATCCTGATGCCGGAATGGAGGACGAGGTGATCGAGGCCACTGCCGACGTGCTGGCGAATTTTGGCTCCACCCTGCCTAAGGATACCTATGAAGGCAATACAGTATATCCTGTAAACCCGGATACAAACGAGCCGGATCGCAGCATTTCTGTCACGGCCCCTGGCCTGACTGCTGCCACGGTAAAGCAGGTGCAGGAGATCCAGATGGGGGACGAAGTCGAGCGGTATATGGCTTATGACATTCAGCCCAAGACTGAGGAGGGCGCATACACCGGCCCGGCCCAGGTGACACTGCAGGTGCCCGATGGCTGGAATGTGGATCAGCTGAGCGGCTTTGTCCAGGAAACGGACGGCTCCATCAAGAAGATCCCGGGTACCTATCGCGACGGCAGCTATACCTTTGAGGTGGAGCACTTCAGTACGGTCGGCGTTCTGCAACTGAAGGTCCGGGAAATCATCAATAAGGGGTCCGTGACGCTTTATGTGGGCGGTACTACCACTGCCACCATCTCTGGCCTGGCCAGTGAGCTGGAGGGCGTAGAGATTGCGGATCCCGGTGTGGTGAACGTGACCGTAAAGAACACGCTTGTGAAGGGCGAGAATGGCGGTACCTTGAATACGCTGGGCGAGCCGGTCAGCGGCAACACGCTTACGGACGGCCGCTATGTGATCGCCAGCGGCAATAATGCGCTGTCCTATCAGGAAGCGGATAGATGGTATTATCCTTATGATACCTATTATGCATTTTCCAATGCAGGCATCAACGCGACAGTAGGCGCGGATGCGCCCAGTGACAGCGCCATTTGGACGATCAGCAGCAGCAACAGTGGTTACACTATTTCTACTGAAATTGATGGGAAAACCTATTATGTGTCTAGCTCCACTGAGCTGAGCACAAATCCGTTTGTTTGGACTTACTCCGGTGGAAGATTCAGTTATTATAAAAGTGGCTGGCCTGGAAGAACTTACTACCTGTGTTATAACTATGGCAGCTGGTCGGTTGACAGGAATACGGACGGTTCTAGTCTGACCCTCTACCCGGTGGTATCGACTGACCTTCCTGATGGTGAGGATACCTATACGGCTACCATTACCTTTAAAGGCCTGGCTGAGGGCACGACCACGGTTACTGTGGGCGGTGTCTATCAGTATGAGGTCACGGTAAAGCCGGAAGATCTTGCCAACGTCGATCCGCTGGAACTGCAGTACTGGATCACCAATGGACGGCCCACGAGTGGCGGTGAAAACCACAAGTCTGTGGCTGCTATTGACGTATACAGCGCTGAGGGCGTAGACGTCACAGATCTTGCTCCGACGACTACCATTAAAGAGAACCGTACGCTCCAGTATTGGCGCTGCCGCTTGTTGGATATGACAAAGCAGAACAATAGTACCAGCGGCAAGGAAGAGCAGACAGAAGAGTCCGGCGATGACGAGACCTACAACGGTACGGGCTTCACGAAGATCCGCTATTGGGACGGCCAGTGGTCTGTCTATACCGAGGATGGCTGGGTCAACGTAGAGTCCAAGCATCAGCTGGTGGCCTATTACCTGGAGATCCTGCCTGTGGCGGATGAGTTGACCGTCAACGCCGCCGACTGGGGCAAGAAGGGCGACGGCTCTACCTCTGGCGACTATCTGGATCCGAATGCAGTCTGCACGGTCTCCGTTCAGGTTATCTATGAGGACGGCACTACCAACCCCAAGAGCACCACTGCTACCGATTTGAAGAGCCGTACCATTGCCTACGGTTATTGGGCCACTGGCCGCGGTATCGGCACGCTGAACCTGAGCGGTCTGGAAGGATATCAGATCTGGAAGGTCGAGGCGGAGACCGGTTCCATGAGTGGTCATGGCGATACGTGGGGCTCCTATACAGTCAACTCCTTTACCTGGGATGACAATGCCGTGACGGTTTACGAGGGCGATCCCGTGGACTCCTATGTGATCCACAACGACGCCAACAACCCCAACCGAACCGGCATCTATCGGAACCTGATGTGGGATGAGAATAACGAAGCTATCCTGATCAAGGTCTATGTGAAGGCCCCTGTCACCAAGGATTCTCTGACCGTACACTATGTTGATCGGACGGCTGGTAATAAAGAGTTCTACTCTTATAATATCAACGTTGCAGAGGGAACTGTGTTTGATCCTGGCTTTGCGCTCGTGGGCGAAAACACGTTGACTAACAATACGGTTATCAACATCACGGGATTTTCCCAGGAGGTGACGGCCGAACTTTCCAAGTTGACGGAAATTGGCGAACAGTACCGCTTCAGTGACTACACATGCGATCAGGTGGTGCGCAGCCAGGACGGCAAGGAGGTAACCCTTTACTATACCTTTAGCAATACGAAGGACTTTGTAGTGGACTTCGGCTTGCCTGTGGACATTACCTTTGCGCAGTTGGGCATTCAGGATGCTACAACCGGTACAGTGGAAGGCGCCGAGTACGGTAGTGCCTCTGTAACGAATGGCGTGCTGCACTATGTGCCTACGACGGTGTTGAAGGAAACGGAGACACTGCAGCTGACGGTAAATAGTGCTACCCACACCATTTACCTCTATCCCGCCACCACCGTGTACTATGAGCAGGGCTTTGCTGATTATGACAATAGCTGGACTGGTGAGCCCAACTACACTGGCAATGGCCTGACCCAGGCAGCGGAGCAGGCTGGCAGTGCAGTAAACCCCTACGGCTACGATCCCGCTTATAACAGCGCTTCTGAGTCCGTTGCGAAGAGCGAGAACGAAAAAGACACTGCTACCTTCACCTTCAAGGGCACCGGCGTGGATATCTACGCCAAGTGCGCGCCCAATACCGGCGTAGTCATGATCCAGGTGGAGAGTGATGCCGGAACAGTGAAGAAGACCTTGGTGGTGGATACCGCCATGAAGGTGGGCACGACGGATGTGACCAATGAGGCGCATCAGGTGGTTACGGCCAACAGCATCCCCATCGTCAGCCTGGACGGCCTGCCCTATACGAACTATACCGTTACCATCACCCATGTAAAGCGTTCCGACAAGGATACGAGCGTTGATCCGGTGTACCTGGATGGTTTCCGGGTCCACGGCACGATGGGGGACAATGCGGATGATGTGTATGCCAAGGACAACGAGAAAGATCCCACCATTCGGGAGCTGCGGGACGCCGTGCTGAAAGTGCAGCTGGATGTAACCAGCGCTACCTCTGCGAGCAACTCCTACAAGATGCAGATCGAAAAGGCGGCAAAGAGTCAGATTTACAGCGCAGTGATTCTGAGCGATGCGAAGTATCAAACCTCGCTGGATATTGTTGCCCAGGACCTGCTGGACAACGGCCCCAAGAACGAATTGTATCTGGCGCCTAACGAGACTTTGGTGTTCAAGGTGGATAAGGCCGATGGTAAGAACGTTCAGGTGGGTCTGAAGAACCTGACCGGCAGTGGAAACTGCACCGTCAACGGCAAGAAGGTGAACTCCAGCACGGATATGTTCTACCAGGTGACGCCGACTTCTGACGGCTATGTGACCATTCAGAATACCGGCACTGGTATTCTCGCCGTCACGGAGCTGAAAGTTGCTTCCGGTAACTAAGCACATTTCTTTTCCAAACGCAAACAAGCGCCCCCGGTGCATGGCACCGGGGGCGCTGTTTATCTTGCCGGATACATGCGACGCCGCGGAATAAGGCAAGGCCGCGCCCGACGGGCGCGGCCTTGCTGCGTTTCAGTATCCAATTTTTCCGCGGCTCACAGCCGCATGTCCTTGTCCTCCGCGTACCAAAGGTTCCAGGTCTGGCGGTAGACGGCGGCGGCCGCCTCCGTGTGGCAGACCATGCGCACCCGCTGAGGCAGGTCATGGCTGCGGAGAAAATCCATGATGGCTTTCAGGGCCACAGTAGACGCCTGGGGCAGGGGGTAGCCATAGATGCCCGTGGAGATAGAGGGGAAATCCACCGTGCGGATGCCGTGAACGGCAGCCACCTCCAGGGCGCTTTTGTAGCAGGAGGCCAGCAGCGCAGGCTCGCCCATGCCGCCGCCCTGCCAGACGGGGCCTGGCGTGTGGATCACATAGTGTGCCGCAAGACGGAAGCCCGGCGTCAGCTTGGCCTTGCCGGTCTCGCACCCGTGGAGCGCGCGGCAGGCCTCCAGCAGCTCCGGCCCGGCAGCGCGGTGGATGGCGCCGTCCACACCGGAACCGCCCAGCAGCGAGGTGTTGGCGGCGTTGACGATGGCTTCGGCGTCGGACTGGGTGATGTCTCCCACAAGAATCTCAAAACGGTTCATGGTCTCGCCTCCTTTGTTCGATCATAGCCCATAAAAGCGGAGGGCGCAAGATCACAAATTTCCTATTTTTTACAAGGAGCGGATCTGGTTCTGGATCAGGGTGCCCACGGTGTCGGCGAACTGGTCCAGGGAGCGGATGCGGGCGAAATCCCTGCCGTAGATGGTGTGGGCAGCGGGGATATCGTCGTCCTCGCCGGTGAACACGCAGATCACAGAAATATCCTGCCGGGTCAGGGCACGGACCTCCGCAGCGGTATTCTGTACACTGTTGTCTCCGGCGTAATCCACGTACCGACCCGACTGCTCCATCTGGATCACGTCGTTGGGCTTGGCGTCGGACAGCAGGATCAGCATTCGATGCTCACAGGGGGCGTCCTCCATTTCCCGGCAGATGGCCCGGATGGCCAAGCCGTCCCGGTTGCATCCGGTGGTAAAATAGTTGAATATATTGTCATTTTTGTCCACTTCATTGTAATCCCGGTACCGGGTGAGGATGGTGTAGCCGCTGAGGGAGCAGTAGGAGGACACCCGCACGGGGATGCCGCAGCGATTGAGGCTCTCGGCGATCATGTACCCCTGGGCGGCCACCACCTCTTGACGCCGCAGCTGGGATGTGGAGGCGTCCAGCAAAATGTCCACGCACAGCTGGCCTGGATCGGACTGCTGGATGTGGGTGAACACCTTGTCGTCGTCCAGGTAGACGCCCCGCCACACCCGGCTCCCGTCCAGGGTACCGTAGGAGGTGCGTACCACCTCGGGCTGGAGATAGGCCATCATGGCGTTGCGGATGCGGGCGGTGAGACGGAGGATGCTGTTGCGGTGGCGGAGACTGTCGGCAGCGTAGGCGGCGCGGTTGGCGTCCATCTGCTTGAGGGCGGCGCGCCACTGGGTGGCGGTGTAGCCCCGCAGCCGGGGGTCGA
>CAUWEK010000059.1:0-11071 GCA_963557435.1 uncultured Dysosmobacter sp. | reverse complement strand
TTTTCAACTTTGGATTCAGTAATGCTACGCAGCACAATATTGTCAAAGTTAATTATCCCATCAGAAGTGAAGTTTGTCGTCCGCAGCACTTTTGCGCCAGCTTCATTTTCCGTGCATTCATTACCCCATTCACCTGTAATCTGGGCTTCAAAAACATCCCCCAATTTCGACATCACACCATCTCCTCCAGCTCCGCCAGACTGCGGGTGATCTCCTGCTCCAGCTCGTTGAGGTCGGCCAGAATTTCCTGAGTGGAGGGGTATTCCACGGGGACATACTCCACCTTCTTGTACTTGTTGATGGAGAGGTCATAGCCGTTTGCGGCGATCTCCTCTTTGGGCACCAGGAAGGACTGCTCCGTGCGCGCCCGGTCCTTCTCTCCCGCCCGGTCATGGAACCGCTTGACGATATCGGGGATGTCGTTCTCCTTGACCTCCGTGCGCTTGTCGTCCAGAGAGAAGCCGTCGGCCTTCATATCGTAAAACCACACCTGATCCGTGCCGCCGTGGCCCGTCTTGGTGAACACCAGCACCGCCGTGGACACTCCGGCGTAAGGCTTGAACACCCCGGAGGGCATGGAGATCACCGCCTCCAGCCGGTTCCCCTCCACGATCTCTTTGCGAATGGCCTTATGGGCCGTGGAGGAGCCGAACAGCACGCCGTCCGGCACGATGCAGGCACACCGTCCGCCCACCTTCAGCATCCGCAGAAAGAGGGCCAGGAACAGCAGCTCCGTCTTTTTCGTCTTGCACAGCTTCAGCAGATCCGTGGACACGATGTCCGCGTCCAGGCTCCCCTTGAAGGGGGGATTTGCCAAGATGAGAGTATACTTCTCCCGGTCGGTGTTCTGGTCGGAGAGGCTGTCCCGGTACTCGATAAAGGGGTTATCGATGCCGTGGGTCATCATGTTCATGGCGCCGATGCGCAGCATGGTGCGGTCCATGTCGAAGCCGTGGAACATGCGGTTCATATAGTGCTCCTTCTTGGCCCGGTCGTAGAAGATCTCCTCCTTGCGGTTTTCCCTGAGGTACTCCCCCGCCGCCACCAGGAAGCCGGAGGTGCCGCAGGCCGGGTCGCAGATCACGTCGTCCGCCCGTGGCGCCATCATATCCACCATCATGCGGATGATGTGCCGGGGCGTGCGGAACTGGCCGTTGACTCCGGCGGTGGCGATCTTGGAGAGCAGATACTCATAGATATCGCCCCGGACGTCCGTGCTCTGGAGCTGCTGGGCCTGGTCATAGATCTCGTCCATGGCGGTGACGATCTTATCCAGCATCAACGGCGTCGGGATCTTGAAGATGGCGTCGTCCATATACTTGGCATAGGCGCTGTCCTTGTCGGCATGGAGTGTCTTGATGAAGGGGAACACCCACTCCTGCATGACGGAGTACATCTGCGCGGCGGGGAAGTCGTGGAACACGGACCATTTGAGCTGATTGCCCGGGATGGTGCGCTCCCCCACCTGCACCTCACCGGCAAAGATGCTCTTGTGGGGCAGGCCCAGCATGGCGCTCTCCCTGGCGCGCTGGTTGTCGGTTGCATCCAGGTCGTGGATGAACATGAGGTAGGTCATCTGTTCCACCACGTCCAGAGGGTTGGTAATGCCGCCGGTCCAGAAGGTCTCCCAGAGGCGGTCGATCTTATTTTTCAGTTCACCAGTGATCATGTTCGTGCTCCTTTTCATCGGGAACGGTGCGGCACCCCGCACATCCCCAAAGCTTCCGCCGACGCCTGCGGCGGCAGGGGACCGTCTCCCGTCTTATATACTGTTTTTGATTCTACCACAAAATCCGCCCGCTGTCGTCTCCTTTCCCACTTTATTTGGATGTGCTTTCCAGTTTCGCAGCTTTTCGCCCTTTTTTTCGGCGGCGCACATGCCGTGACGCCGGAAGGCCTTGGCGGACAGGAAGGCAAGCTCTTGAGCTGGGTCTGTATCTGAGAAACAGTGACTTGCATGGGCCTCTCCATTTAAAACAAAAAAGCCCGCAGAGAGATCCTCTACGGGCTTTTGCTCAATTGGTAAGTGCTTGGGTCAGATCTGATCCGCCGTTGCAAAGCATATTATAGTACTCCGCCTCTGCGTCCGGGTCTCCGTACCATCCCCTGGGGATCCAGATCCCGTAGGTATCGCTCCAGTAGGCGTCGATGGTGTCGTCGTAGTCCCCATCCACCGGATTGAGCAGACTGGCCTCCCCAGCCAGCGGATCTTCCACCATGGAATACACCGGTGTATTCAGGAAGCTATCGTCGTTGTTCATGTAGTAATTCAGCAGCTCCTCCCAATTGCCGCTGCTGCCATAGTCGATTCCATTCACCGTATAGGCAATGTCATTGAGCGTGTAGCCGTTCAGATTGGGGGCATCCCAGAGTCCGGTGGGGTCTGTTGCGCCCGCGTTCCAGTAATCGATCACATAGTTCTGGGCAAACGGGGCAATCTCCCGGAACGGAAGATTGTAGGCAGAAATACTGATACTCTGCAGCGTATCCTGGTTTCCGTTAAGGGCATCCACCAAGCTGCCGTCCTCCTGCACCGCTTCATAGGTCAAAGCAGGCACCGGCTCCGGCTGGGTCGCATCCTCTTCTGTATACACCGGGTCCGAGATCTCCGTCTCCGGCGGTGCCGCCTCCTCCGGCTGCGCGGCGCTGATTACAGTATACGCCGTCCAGATGCAGACCGCCGCCAGCAGCAGCACCGATATCCACGCCCCCATGGGGAAGCGCTTCTCCTGGGGCGAGAGTTCTGCCGTAACAGTCGGATGCAGGACCCTTCCCTTCAGCGTCAGCTTGTCCCACGCCTCCGACAAATTGAACCGCTGAACTACAAAGCTCAGCCAAAGCACAAGAAATCCAATTCCCGGCAGGACGCCGGCCTCGAACCAAACCCAGTTCAGCACGAACATGACAAAACTGAACCACAGCAGCACGCGGAACAATCTGGGACGGCTCTTGTGCTGATAGAGCTTGGCCGCACGGATCGTATCCGGCGTGCAGGCACCCAGTGCATCCAGGTAGCCCTTGGCGTCGTCGGTCCGCCCGTTCTGTTCGATGTATGCCTGGGTCGCTTTGACCGCCTCCGGATTCAATAGATCGGTCCTTTCGTACAGGGCGTCAAAGGCCTCGCAGTCCTCCTTAGACCAGATCTCCTGGATCCGCGCCTGGATTTGTTTCAGAAACGGCTCCTTATTCCGCTTCATGGCCTTGTAGTCCTCCACCAGCTTTTTCAGCTCGTTGCACCGGGCCTCATCTGCCTGTTCCACGCCTGCGCAGAGGATTTCCAGTCGGTCATGCTCCAACTGATCCAGCGTTGTACTCTCTATGGTGCTGTATTCCTTCATCAATTGAAGGATCCGCTCCCTTGCCTGCTGGGCCGCCTCTTCAGATTCATGGGCCTCCTCGGTATATTCCCTGGAAAAAATCTCCTCATACTGCTCCGACAGATCCACGTGGAACCGCTTGGCAATAGAACAGACCTCCCTGCGCTCCTTTGGAAATTCCAGGAACAAATACTTCATCAGCTCCTGGTTCCACGGGCATAACGCAACTGCCTGCACCAGAAGTTCAATTCTTCGTTCCGGCAGCTTCTTCGCGTTTTCAAACAGGGCCGATGAACGGTCAAAGTTAAATTTGGAGCAGATGTATCCCGCTCCTTTCCGTCCGTTCACCAGCTCCATGTGGGATTGGTAAGCCTCGCGCAAACTCGATTCAATTCCCCGGAAAAGCGTATCGGCAGTTCCCTGGCTCTTGAACAGCGCCTGCTTGGAAGATGCCGCAGCCGCCGCAGATCCCGCGTTTCCCACCGCGTTGACCATACTGTGGCCCAGTCCGGACACCATATTCAGCGCTCCTGCTTCAGCTGCTCCCTTCAGTGCTCCGCTCAGTCCAAAGCCTCCGCCCTGCCAGCGGCTCCGGCTGTCCTTTCTGGCCTGCCGGTATTCCTCCTGTGCCGCCTGCGTCCGCTCGATCTGCTTATATTGGTCCTGTATTCCCCGCAAAGCCTCGTCGATATCCGTCATATCCAGACAGGTATGACGGTAGCTTTCCCTGCTGACATCGAAAATGCCGCTGTCCGCCAACGTAGAGAACAACGGCTTCAAAGCAAATTTTTCTACCAGATCCCCGCCGAATTTCCGATACTGAGCTAAAACCACCCCGATATCTGCACACTTCTGATACCACTTGGAGAATTCTTCAAGTGCCCGGTCCCGCGCAGTCCAGTTCTGATGCTGGAGATCAAAGAAGCGCTCCGCTCCATCGTCAAAGGCGATGGGATTCCCAAATAACGTGTAGCGAACCATATTGGCTCCCTCCTGCTGATTGATGTGACGGAAGCGAGACTCGTTCGCCTCCGTTGGCTATATTTATAAAAATAACATATATCGAAATAGATGTAAATATTTTGACTGGCTTTTGCTAATGTTATATCTAAAAAGACAGGAGCAAACGCAATGGATGTAGGCAAGCGGATCATAGCGCTGCGATCAGCCAAGGGCTGGACCACAAACCATCTGGCCAACCGGTGCGGAATCTCCCAAAGTTTCCTCCGTGCGGTGGAGCTGGGCGAAAAGGGCATTTCCGTAGAGAATCTGGGGCTGCTGTGTACGGCGCTGGATATTTCCCTGCGGGATTTTTTCTCTCCGGATGGAGAGGCGGAAGACCCGCTTTTCCGCCAAATCAGCTGTCTGACGCAGGCGCAGCGGGACGCCCTCAGCGCATTTTTAAAAACTATGCAGTAATCTTCCTCCCCGCGGGACCCTATCGGGTTCCGCAGGGAGGTTTTTCTATGGTGTGTCCTCTGCCATCAGCCGGATGTCCAGCAGGGAGCCCCTGCGGAAGATAAAGCGCAGCATGGCCGCTTCCCGGCAGACGTAGGCATCCAGGCGAAGATCATGTCCTCCCAGGCATTCATAGCGCCGTCTCCCGCAAAACCACCAGCCCGGGAAAGGAGAGTTATTGTGGTTTCTCCGGGCGCTTCCCTGCGTTGCCATGCGGGTATGTCCCATGAGGGACCGGGTCTTCGGCCACAGGCTCGTTGACATACAGCCGCCGCGCCTTGAGGTAAGTCACCAGCTCCGGCTGGGTGCAGCCTGCGGCAAAACTGGTCCAGGACAGGGCCTTGAGTTCGTCATCGGAAAGAAAACACGCCGCATCACACACCCGGTCAGCGAGCTGTAATGCGGCGAAAATTGTATTGACTTTCAGCGTGCCCCGGAAGATACAGAACTCCACGGTATCGGGATTGGTCAGATTCACGCAGGTGTACCGCCCGGCGTGGACACCCCTTTGGGCGTGCTCCAGGATCTCCATGGGCCGGTCCCGGTAGCCGTACCGGGCCGCCCACCGATCCAGCTGGCGCTGGGTGCGGCGGGAGAATTTCAGAAGCTCCGCCCAGTTTTTTCAAAGAAGTACAAACATAGGACGATGGCGGCGTCCTGTTCCTGCTCCGTCTGACCGAAGGCGTTGCAGCTGACATGGATGTGCAGGCCGCAGCTGCCGGATTGGTGGCTGCGGTAACCCATCTCCACCGCGGCACGGCACAGCGGGGCTCAGGGCATCTGGTGGAGATGGTAGTCCAGGGACATGGGATGGGTAACGATCTCGAAGCCGTCGTCTAAAGAGCCGTCGTACTTGCAGTAGATGCGCTTCCCGCGCCGTCGTTGACCAGAGTCATCAGGGCCTGAGCGGAGCGGATGCGCTCACCGCCTTCGTCGATCTCCAGTTCCACGCCCAAGTAACGGGGGGCCGGTGCCGTTGAAAGGCAGGCGCGCCGGTGGTGTTCACGCTGCGGGCCCTGCCCTACGGCAGAGTCCAGGAGCTCAAACGCCTGACAGAGGAAGCCGACATCCAGATCCTGCTGGCCGGCTGTGTGGACCCGGATCTGAAGGCGGCGGCCCTGCAGGAGAAATTCCAGGGCGTGACACCGGCCGAGACCATCAAGGCCATGCTGCTGCCGGGAGAGATCGCGGATTTGTCCATTGCGGTTGAAAAGCTGTCCGGCTACCGGCGGACCACCATTGAAGAAGTAAAAAACGGCTGAGGGAGGCGGCGGACCCGGAGCTGGGCCTTGCGTACTACCTGTACGCGGCCCACGGGATCCTGCCGGGGGATTATTACCGACGGAGCCAGGGTGAGAAGGACCTGATCTGGGCCTTCGCCTCCTATGAAGCAGAGCAAAAGAGCGGGGGACGCTGTTTGCGGGTCCCGCCCAAGGCCAGGCAGATCTCAGGCCTTTCACAGAAAAAGCGGGGATAAAAAGCAGCCGTTCCCGCATGGGCGGGAACGGCTGCAAAGCCTCATTTATGATCCGTGTCTCTTTGGCTAAGTCATCAAACAGGGGCCGGAGGCCATCTATGGCAGCGGCTCAATCAACCAAAATAACCAATGGCATTGGCATATAAAAGCACAATGATACCTGTTACGAAGCAAATCGAGACGCCTGTCACGAGGTAAGCAAAAAGCGCGTCTGCTTTCATTCGGTTACAAAATCGGCGCCAAAAACCTTTCATAGCACGGCCTCCTTTTACTCCCAATTTTATGAATCCATTCTACCATTTTTTTGCGACAAGGCAGACATGCAAAAATTCCCGGAGGCCATCTATGGCGGCTCAATCAACTAAAAAAGCCAACCCGGAAAAGGAAAATCATCACAAAGATACCTACTACGAAGCACCACGAGGCGCCTGTCACGAGGTAAGCAAAAAGTGCGTCTGCTTTCATTCGGTTACAAAATCGACGCCAAAAGTTTTTCATAGCACGGCCTCCTTCTACTCCCAATTTTATAAAACTATTCTACCATTTTTTTGCGGCAAGGCAGACATGCAAAAAAATCCCCGGAGGCCATCTATGGCAGCGGCTCAATCAACTAAAAAAGCCAACCCGGAAAAGGAAAATCATCCCCAAGATACCTACTACAAAGCAACACAAGACGCCTACCACCATACTGGCAAGAACCCAATCTGCTTTCATTCGGTTGCAAAATCGACGCCAAAACCCTTTCATAGCATGGACTCCTTTTATTCCCAATTTTATGAAACCATTCTACCATTTTTTTGCGGCAAGTCAAGAAACAGAGGTGAAGCCATATGCCTGACGCATCCATTGTTGTGACCATGGATGACAAGTATTCCGACGCAGTGAAAAAATGTCCAGCGTGACAAAAGCCTTCAGCAAGGATGTGAAACAGCTGGAAAACGTACTGTATGCGCTGGGCAAGAACAAAATTTCCCTGCAGATCGATCTGGGAAAAGTCAAGTCCGAACTGAAAGCCGCGGAAAAGCAGTTTCAACAGACGCAGTCCGCCGCCGACGGATTAAGGCTGGAGCTGATCCAGGCCAATTACGACAATATCGCCCGCAATCTGGAGACCGTCACCCGGGCGGTGGGGCAAACCGAGGAGGCGATCTCCCAGGCCGAGAACCAAGCCGGGGGCGGAGACGCCCAAGCAGCGAATAAGCTGATAAAGGCCGTGGCCTCCAGCGGGATCGGGCAGATGTTTAAAGACGTTATGCTGAATGCCGGCACCGCTATGGCGGGGAGCATGCTCGGCGCAGAGGGCGGGCGGGTACAGACGGCGGTGGAGGCACGAAGCGAGCGGCGCAGCCCGGCGATCACCATTACTGGAAACTCCTTCAGCATCCGGGAGGACGCAGATGTGGACCGGGGGCCAGCGCACTGCTGCAAAAAATCGAGCTGGCGGAAAGGCGGGGATAATCCATGCGTCCGCAGATGACGGACCTGATCGTAGACCAGCGCAAGGGTAGGTTCAATCACCAGAGTCCAGCGCCCGGACATCTGACAAAGAGTCGGAAGCTGATAGATCGCAGACTTCCCATAACCCGTCGGGTAGACGGTCAGGCAACCTCTTCTCTTCATCAATGCCTGAATCGGTTGAATCTGTTCCTTCTTCAGCTTCTCCCACCCCAGTCGTTTAGCTCCATTTTCATTTCCTGACTGATTTTCATGATCATTTCTCCATGGTTTTTCCTCGCCTTCGGTTTCAATTCGCACCTTTTCACAGAAGGCATCAATTCATTTGAAAATGATTATTAACAGGCCTGTCCGCTGTGTTCTCATACAAAAAAATTTCTGAAAATAGTAGACACTAAACACGCCGAGATGATAAAAAATTCAAGCAGCCCTCAGAACACTGCAGCACAGAAAAAATGCCCGGCGTAATAGCCGAGCGTTTTTTCGCCTGTGATTCATGTTTAGACGGATGCCGGAAACCGGCGCAGCCGTGCGCTGCGCGCTGCATCATCCAGAAACTCCATACGCTGGATCTCCGCACATAGGCATCCTCGCTTTTAGGAAAGCGCATTTTCTTTGCAAAAAGATAGGGAACGTCCGTACCCGCCTTCGAGAAGAGTTCTTTCGCTCCTCGAATCTCTGGTGCTATTTCCCTTGCCACACGCTCGAACATCCGCCGTCGGAATACCAGTGCCGAAAACGCTTCCTGTCCCTCTTTTGGGGGCTTGTACACGCAGCACCGCCCCCACTATCTGGCACCTTGTAAGCCTTCTTCATCGTACGCCGCTTGCTCTCCCACAAACAGGAAGTGTTCCGCATGTTCCGGTGTAATAATCCGGGACAGAAGCTGCTGGAACGTCTCCTCAGGTTTGGGTCCCGATTGCAGGGCAGGTACCTTTCGGAAGGGCGCGTTCGTCTCCTGACGGGCAAGCAGCCACCCGATCCACTGCCGCAGTTTTCCGTCACTTTCCTCTGGAGAAAGCAGAGATTTCCTTTGGCAAAACAAAGAAACAGTGCTAATGTCGATGCTTGGAGCCGGATCGTTTCCATTCTGGTAGGGCCGGGGCGTTCCCATCCTCCCACCACCTGCCGCTTCAAGATCTGGTTTACCCGGTCTTCTGCATCCCGCAGGAACGCTTCTCTTTTCTGCCGGCGCTTCCTCGCCAGCCAGAACACATGGTCACACAGGAACTGATGGTTCTGAGCACCCGGAGAGACTCCCCCGCCGACTTCAAAAAAACACATCGACACCATCCGCCGTGTCCTCCGGGAGGCCCGGCATAACGCAGCGGACGGCGTCATCAGCAAAGCATTCGCGGACCAGTATATCGACAAGATCTTTGCCGCGCCGGAGGAAGACGGCTCCATGCGCCTGCCGATCAAGCTCTTCACCGGCGAAACCACAGACAAATACCTCCAGAATCTCAGGAGTCGTACGGGGCACGCGTTCAAAACAAAAAGGACTGTCCATGGGACAGTCCTTTTTTATGTTCGGATACGGCGGTCCAGCCGGTCCAGGGCATAGGCCAGGGCAAAGCCTCCCAGACACAGCAGCGCGGAAAGCACCGCCTCGCCTCCGCCGGTATATTCCGTTGGAATGATGGCCAGCGTGGAGGCCGCCACCGCCCCCAAGATCCCGTGAAACGCCACGGCATAGTGACGGCGGAACAGCCAGGTAACGCCCCGAGCCAGGAGAACCACCGTAATAGCCAGTCCCGGCAAGCACGCCGAGAGCACCTGAAAGTCCATGTGGGCAAGACCGTCCATCATAGGCTGATAGAGTCCCAGCGCCATCATCACCGACGAAGAGGTCATGCCCGGGATGACGATGCCCATGCCCCACAAAACGCCGCAGAAATTATACCACCAGAAGTTTGGCTCTACGGAGATCTTCAGCACATGCTGCACATAAAAAAGTCCGAAAAACACCGCTGCGGCACACAAAACCAGGCTCAGCCAGGCCCAGGGGCTCCGCCCCTCCTTTCCCGCCTCCCGGAAAAGAGACGGGATGGTCCCCACGATCAGCCCGATAAAGAGCCACGTGGTGACGGCATCCGACCAGTCCATGCTGGCGGAGATCCCCCTAGCCAGTCCAAGGAAGCCGATGCACCAGCCGATGCCCAAAGGCGGCAGCCACCGCCAATATTTCGGCAGCGCCGCGGACGGATGGGTCAGCACCTCCATAAAGGGCCGGTAAATGTCAAATACCACCGCCAGCACACCGCCGGAAACCCCCGGCAAAATGGCGCCCGCACCGATCAGCACACCGCACACAAGGTTGCGCAGCCAGTGGATCATGGAATTTTCGTTGCAGCGTTTCAGCCCCCGCGCCCCCTTTTGTTTTCTTAGTATTTGATAGTAGCAGTTTTGCCGCTTGGTTTCAATCCGATACGGCGGAGAAATTTGTAAAAAATCTGTGGCCGCACACGCCCTCGCAGGAAATTGTACATTTTGCATATATCTGATTTTTATACAAGCAATCGTATCGTCAATTTTACTCGTTGACATTAAAACCGATAACGTGTACACTACAAAACAGATAACACAAGTGCATACCGCAAAGACGATGAAGAGAAGAGTACGCAGGAAGATACGTCACAGAGAGCCGCTGTTTGGTGCGAGGCGGTACGGAAGGGCCTGCCGAACATGGTCTCGGAGTTGCGTGGCCGACTGCCGGTGCATAGGTCACGACGTGAGCGCACGTCACAGCGCAGGAGTGTGTTGGCACTCTCTAAGGCCGCTTCCGCGAGGGAGCGCGCGAAGCAAGGTGGTACCACGGCGTAGCAGTACGTTCGTCCTTGACGCAAACGCGTCAGGGACGTTTTTTTATGCCTGATTCAAGAAAGGACGATGGGAACCGTGAGTGAATCCATCATTCAGATCCAAAATCTGACCAAGACGTTCGGCGAGGGGACGGAGGCCGTCCACGCGCTGGAAAACATCAATCTGGACATCCGCCGGGGCGAGATCTTCGGCATCATCGGCCTGTCCGGTGCAGGAAAGTCCACTCTGGTGCGGTGCATGAACCTTCTGGAGCGCCCTACCTCAGGCCATGTGATCGTGGACGGAAAGGACATGACGACGCTCTCCGAAAAGGAGCTGCGTCTGGCCCGCCGGGACGTGACCATGATCTTCCAGAGCTTCAATCTTCTTATGCAGCGCACCTGCCTGAAAAACGTGTGCTTCCCCATGGAGCTGGGCGGCGTGCCCGCCGCCGCGGCCCGGAAGCGGGCGCTGGAGCTTTTGGAGCTGGTGGGCCTGGCCGACAAGGCGGACGCCTATCCCGCCCAGCTCTCCGGCGGCCAGAAGCAGCGGGTGGCCATCG
>CAUWEK010000058.1:0-11258 GCA_963557435.1 uncultured Dysosmobacter sp. | reverse complement strand
AGCTGTTCACGGCCCTTCGCACCCAGGTGGCCCAGAACGCCCAGCGCATCCAGCGCAGCGCCGCCGCCGTGGCGGAGGCGGACGCCCTGGCGTCCCTTGCGGAGGTGGCCGTGCGCAATCACTACTGCCGCCCCAGTGTGGACGAGTCCGGCGTCATCGACATCCGCCAGGGCCGCCACCCGGTGGTGGAGCAGGTGCTGCGGGACGGGCTGTTCGTCCCCAACGATACGTTCATGGGGGAAAAGAGCGACCGGGTGGCCATCATCACCGGCCCCAACATGGCCGGTAAGTCCACTTACATGCGCCAGGTGGCCCTTATCGTGCTCATGGCCCAGATGGGCTCCTTCGTCCCCGCCGCCAGCGCCCGCATCGGCGTGGTGGACCGGATCTTCACCCGCATCGGCGCCAGCGACGATCTGACGGCGGGCCAGTCCACGTTCATGGTGGAGATGACGGAGGTGGCCGAGATCTTGCGCCATGCCACCAAGCACTCCCTGCTGATCCTGGACGAGATCGGCCGGGGTACCTCCACCTTCGACGGCATGGCCATCGCCCGGGCGGTGCTGGAGCACTGCGCCGACGAAAAACGCCTGGGGGCCAAGACCCTCTTTGCAACCCATTATCACGAGCTGACGGAGCTGGAGAATACCCTCCCCGGCACCGTGAACTACAACATCGCCGTCAAGACCCGGGGGGAGGAGATCATCTTCCTGCGCAAGATCGTCCCCGGCGGCGCCGACCGCAGCTACGGCATCGAGGTGGCGGCCCTGGCAGGGCTGCCCGAGAAGGTGCTGCGCCGGGCACGGGAGATCTTGAAAGCGCTGGAGCAGGAGGGCGGCGCGCCCCGGAGCACATCGGCACCGGCGGCGGAGCAGCCCCAGATGTCCCTGGAGAGCCTGGGGGAGACGGAGGTGCTGGAGGCCATCCGCCGCTGCCAGCCGGACACCCTCACCCCCATCGAGGCCATGGGCCTTTTGTACCAGTGGAAGCAGAAGCTTTCCTGACGGGAGGAACACATGGCAAAGAAAAAAAGCGCATCCTACATGACCGGCGGCGAGCAGGTGGCCGGTACGGTGCTGTTCGTGGTGTATTTCGCGGTGCTGCCGCTGGCGGCGGGGCCGATGTTTTCCGCGGCGGAATTTCTGCTGGGCACCAGCTTTTCCGCGGCGGCACGCAGCATCATCACCTACTACATCCTGTTTGCCCTGTCGGTCATCATTTTCCACAATTACCTGGCCCGCACCTGCCGGGCCCTGGCGGACAACCTGGGAGGCGCCTTCCAGAGCCTGGGCGTGGGCCTGGTGGCACTGTACGGCCTCAATGAGCTCATTTACCGGCTCACCTACCGCCTGGTGGGCAACCGCACCAACCTCAACGATACCGCCATCTTTGCCCAGATGGACGCCGCCCCCCATATGACGCTTCTGGTGGTGGTGTTCCTGGCGCCCTTTGTGGAGGAGGTCCTCTACCGGGGGCTGGTGTTCGGGAACCTGCGCGCCAAGAGCCGGGCGGTGGGGTATCTCGTCTCGTGCGCCCTGTTCGCCCTGGCCCACGTGTGGCAGTTTGCCGTGGGCGGGGGAGACGTGACCTATTTCTGGCTCATGGTGCAGTATCTGGTGCCCGGCGCCGTGCTGGCCTGGGTCTATGAGCGCACGGGCACGCTGTGGACGTCCATCGCCCTCCACGCCGTGACCAACGCGCTGAGCCTTTGGGCGGGGCTATGAAAGGAGAAGCAAATGTCTGGTGAATTGACTTTGGAGAGAAGCGGCTGGCCCCGCGTGGCGGTGACCGTGGCCGCCGTGTGCGTGGTGGACGCGGCGCTGATGGTGTTCCTTCTGCCCCACCTGCATCTGACGGGCATGGCCCAGGCGGTGGTGTGCGCCCTGACGGCGTATCTGCTGTTCCGTCTGCTCTATCCGGCGCTGGAGGGCCTGCTTCCCGGCGGGAAGCGGACGGTCTCCTGGTCCGTCACGGCCACGGAGCTGCGCCTGGGCGGCGACACGGTGGACCGCAGCCGTATCAAAATGGTCCACTGCTGGCCGGGCCGGGACGCCCTGGGCAACCGCCGGGGCGGGTACACGGTGAACATTGAGACCGCGGGGAAAAATTATCTGCTGCGCTCGGCGGCGGAGGGGCAGGACGCGGACGTGTCCGCCCGGCAGCTGCGGGCGCTGGTAGTGGCCCTGGGCTACGGCCGCCAGTGGCCGGAGGAATAGGAGGAAGCGTATGCCCCACATTCAACAACTGGACCGCCATGTCTCCGAGCTGATCGCCGCCGGCGAGGTGGTGGAGCGGCCGGCCAGCGTGGTCAAGGAGCTGGTGGAAAACGCCATTGACGCGGGCAGCTCCGCCGTGGTGGTGGAGATCCAGCGGGGCGGCATGGGCCTCATCCGGGTGACGGACAACGGCTGCGGCATCGCCCCGGCGGAGCTGCCCACGGCCTTTTTGCGCCACGCCACCTCCAAGCTGCGCACCGGGGAGGACCTGGGCCGCATCGGCACCCTGGGCTTCCGGGGCGAGGCTCTGGCGGCCATCGCCGCCGTGAGCCGGGTGGAGATCTGCACCCGGGAGAAGGGAGCGGACGCGGGTGCGCGGCTGCGCCTGGAGGGCGGCACGCCCGGCGCCGTGGAGGAAACCGGCGCGGCGGAGGGCACCACCATCTCCGTGCGGGACCTGTTTTTCAACACCCCCGCCCGCCTCAAGTTCATGCGCAAGGACAGCGCCGAGACGGCGGCGGTGGCGGGGCTCATGCAGCACCTGGCTTTGTCCCATCCGGACATCTCCTTTAAGTTCATCAAGGACGGCACGGAGGCCCTCCACACCCCCGGCGACGGGCGGCTGGACTCCGCCGTGTACGCGGCATTGGGCCGGGACTTTGCCCGCAGCCTCATCCCTGTCTCCGGACGGGGCGGTGAGGTGGCGGTGGACGGCTTTGTCACCAAGCCCCTCATGGGCCGGGGCTCCCGGTCCATGCAGGTATTTTTCGTCAACGGCCGGTTCATTAAGTCCCAGCTTTTGACGGCGGCGGTGGAGGAGGGCTACCGCAACCAGATCATGAAGGGCAAGTTCCCCGGCTGCGTGATTTGCGTGACGCTGCCGGTGACGGCGGTGGACGTGAACGTCCACCCGGCCAAGACCCAGGTGAAGTTCGCCCGGGAGCGGGAGGTGTTCGACGCCGTGTACCACACGGTGCTGGACTGCCTGGATGCTGACGGCGCGCCCCAGGGCGCCCGGGAAACCCAGGCGCCTCAGACGCTGACGGCCCCTGCCCGCCAGGACTTTTTCAAAACCATGGATGCCGCCACCTTCCGCTCCCAGCAAAGCGGCGGAGAGAAAAAGCCCGCCGCAGCCCAGACTCCGTCCGCCGTCCGCGGCTGGAACACGGAGCGAAGTGCTGCTTCCGTGCGCATGGCGGACATCCTGCCGGCAAAGCCGGCTTACGGCGCCGCGCTGGGCAGCGCGCCCGCCTCCGCCGTGACACGGCGGATGGAAGAGCCAAAGCGCGAAGGGAGCGTGTTTGGCGCTTCCCCGGCCCCTGCGGAGCGCAGCGCGCCCCCGTCCGTGACGGAGCGGCGCACAGGCAGTGCCCCTGCGGTTTCGTCCGTGCGCAGGGAACCCACGGCCCCGGCCACCGAGGCGCAGACCGCGCTGTACCCGGAAGCCAAAGCCACGGCGGCGGCGGAGAGCGCCCGTGGGGAGCGGCCCTTCGTGCCCGCCATTCCCCAGCCCCGCACCGGGGAGGACCTGCCCGGCCAGCAGACGCTGGATCAGGACGAGGCCCCCTGGCGCATGGTGGGGGAGGTGCTGCACACCTATATCATCTGCGAGAGCGCCCAGGGCGAGGTGTGGCTCATCGACAAGCACGCCGCCCATGAGCGGGTGAATTTTGACCGCCTGATGGCGTCTCAGGAGCCGCCCATGCAGCAGATGCTGCTGCGTCCCGTGGCGGCGGAGCTGGGACGGGAGGACGCGGCGCTGCTGCTGGAGCACCTGGACACGCTGGAGAGCCTGGGCTTTTCCTGCGAGGACTTCGGCGGCGATACGGTGCTGGTGCGCCAGATCCCGGCGGACCTGGACGCATCGGACGTGACCGCCACGCTGGAGGAGCTGGCCCAGACGCTGCGCAGCGGCCGCTCCCCGGAAGAAAAGCGCCAGGCGCTGCTGCATACCATGGCCTGCAAGGCCTCCATCAAGGGCGGCTGGACCAGCGACCCGGCGGAGCTGCGGGTGCTGGTAGAGAAGGTGCAGCGGGGCGAGGTGAAGTATTGCCCGCACGGCCGCCCCGTCGCTGTGAAGCTGACCAAGTATCAGATCGAGAAGATGTTCGGAAGAGCGTGAGCGCACGCCCAGCGGAATCAGAAAAGGAGACCAGGATATGGCAAAGGACCGTTTTGTGAAGATTTACAGCCAGGGCGCCATCAATGTCTCGGAGATCTGGGTGGACCGGGAGACCGGCGTCCAGTATCTGTTTCACGCCAGCGGCAACGCCGCGGGCCTGACGCCACTGCTGGACCGGGAGGGCCGGGTGATGGTCACATATTTGAAGGAGGAACTGGATTAAACCATGAAGCTGCTGTTTGTGGATTGCTGTATCAGCCAGCGGGGCGAGGGCTCCCGGACGAAGAGACTGGCAAAGGCGTATCTGGACGCGTTTTTGAAGGCCCATCCCGGCACGGAGGTGGAGAGAGTCTCCCCTGAGACGCTGCTGGCCCTGCGGCCCTTTGACGCGGCCATGCTGGACGAGCGGGACGCCCTGGCCGCTGAAAAACGCTGGGACGCGCCGGTATTCGACTTGGCCCGCCAGCTGCGCGGGGCGGACGCGGTGATGGTGGCGGCGCCCTACTGGGACCTGAGTTACCCGGCGGCCCTGCGGACGTACATCGAGTATGTGTCCGCCAACGGCCTGACGTATCACTATGAAGCCGACGGCTGCCACGGCGACTGTCAGGCGGAGCGCTTGGTGTATCTGACCACCGGCGGCGACATAGAGCGGGAGGACAGCGTGGGCGTGGCCCACTGGCGGCAGCTTTCCGCCATGTTCGGCATCGGTCGGTTCGACTATGTGTTTGCCGGCGGGCTGGACATCGCGCCCGAGCGGGCGGAGGCGCTGCTTGATGCCCAGTGCACTCTGGCGGCGGCGCTGGGCGCCGAGGCGTAAGAGAGAAAGGAGGCGGCCATGGCGCCGAGGATCGTCTGTGTGGTGGGCCCCACGGCCTGCGGAAAAACGAAAATGGGCGTGCTGCTGGCCCAGAAGCTGGACGGCGAGGTGGTCTCCGCCGACTCCATGCAGATCTATCGCGGTCTCACCATCGGCACCGCCGCCCCCACGGAAGAGGAGATGGAGGGCGTGCCCCACCACATGGTGGCCGTGGCGGACGTGACGGAGCCGTGGTCTGCCGGGCGCTATGTGCAGGCGGCCATCCCCGTGGTGGATGACATCCTCCGCCGGGGGAAGGTGCCTGTGGTGGTAGGCGGCACGGGCCTCTGGGTGGACGCCCTGGTGCGGGGCCACGGCTTTGCCCCCGGCGCCGCCGGCGGCGCTGTGCGGCAGGAATTGCAGGAGCGCCTGGCCCGGGAGGGCATTGAGCCCCTTTTGGAGGAGCTGCGGACGGTGGACCCGGACGCGGCGGCGCGGCTGCACCCAAGGGATGAAAAGCGCATTCTCCGGGCGCTGGAGGTGTATCGGGAGACGGGCGTCACCATCACCGCCCACAACGCCGCCGAGGCGGCGCTGCCCAACCGGTACGACCCGGTGTGGATCGGCCTTGCCTTTGCCGACCGGGCAGACATGCGGGAGCTCATCGACCGGCGGGTGGACGCCATGGTGGAAGCGGGCCTTCTGGACGAGGTGGACTGGCTCCTCTCCCAAAACCTTCCGCCCTCTGCCACGGCCCTCCAGGCCATCGGCTACAAGGAGTTCGCCGCCGTGCGCACCGGCGGGGCCACCGTCGCCCAGGCGGTGGAGGAGGTGAAGCTCCGGTCCCGGCAGTACGCCAAGCGTCAGCTGACGTGGCTCAGGCGCAACAAGGACATTCACTGGATCCTGTGGGAAAAAGAGCGGGATTTTGCCCGCGCTTTGCAGATTTCGACCAAAATCCTCTCGGACGCCGGGGTATGCTAGCCTCAGGCGGACGAGCTGTGGTATCGTCCGGCCGAGAAAGAACAAAGGAGCGGACATACCATGGGAACAAAAGCCAATTTGCAGGAGCTGTTTTTGTTGCGGGCCAGGCAGGAGCGGCTGCCGGTCACACTGTTTTTGATGAACGGCTTCCAGATGCGGGGGGTCATCACCGGCTACGACGCCTTTGTGGTGGTGCTGGACTCCGACGGCCGCCAGCAGATCATCTACAAGCACGCCATTTCCACCATCGCGCCGGGCCGGCCGGTGGACCTGGGGGAGACGGCGGGATAACCGGGCGCCGGGGGCGGCGCCGTAAGGAGAGCCATGAAAGAGAGCGCACTTGGAACAAAATTATTGATGCTGGCAGTGACGATCTGCGTGCTGAGCTACTTCGCCTTCCAGGGACTGGAGTACTTATCCGATCCCCTCACCACCACGCTGGCCTACGAGTACCAGGTGGAGGAGACGGTGGATCTGACGGGGTATGTGGTGCGGCAGGAGACGGTGCTGCCGGATGAGGCCAGCGGCCTACTGCAGCTGCAAAGGGCCGAGGGCGAGCGGGTCAGCGCGGGCGGCACGGTGGCCCTGGTATACGCCGACCAGGCGTCGCTGGACCGGCAAAAGGAGATCGAGGAGCTCACGGCCCGGCTGGAGCAGCTGCAATTTGCCCAGGAGGCGGCGCTGTCGTCGGACGTAACGGTCAAGCTGGACGCCCAGATCCTCCAGAGTCTGCTGGACTACCGCGCCAGCGTCACCGCCAACCGGCTGGACAAGGCGGAGGAGTATGAGACGAACCTTCGGTCCCTGGTGCTCAAACGGGACTATACCTATACGGGCACGGAGGACCTGAGCGGACAGATCAGTGACCTGGAGTCCCAGATCAAGTCCCTGCGGGCCCAGGCGGCCTCCTCCGTGCGGCGGATCACGGCGCCCTTTTCCGGCATCTACTCCGCCGTGGTGGACGGCTATGAGACCGTGCTCACGCCGGAGGGACTGGAGGCGCTGACGCCCTCGGCCCTCAGCGCCGTGAAGCCAGATGAGTCCGCCGCGTCCAACCAGGTGGGCAAGCTCATCGAGGGGGATACATGGTACTATGCGGCCACGGTGAGCACGGAGCAGGCGGCGGAGCTGGAAGAGGCCGGCACGCTGACGCTGCGTTTTTCCAAGGGCGTGGAGCGGGACCTGGAGGTAACGGTGTACGCGGTGGGGCCGGAGGAAAACGGCAAGGCCGTGGTGGTGTTCAAGGGCACGAAGAACCTGCCTCAGCTGACGCTGCTGCGTGAGCAGAGCGCCCAGATCATCCGCGAGACCGCCTCCGGCATCCGCATTCCCCAGGAGGCCCTGCGGGCCGCCAACATCACCGTGGACGAGGAGGGCAACCGCACGGAGCAGGAAGCCCTGGGCGTCTACTGCGTGGTGGGCATGGAGGCCCGGTTCAAGCCGGTGGAGGTGGTGTACCGGGGCGAGAGCTTCGTGCTGGTGCGCTCCTCGGCGGAGTCCAACCAGGAGACGCTCCGGCTGCGTCCGGGAGATGAGGTCATCATCAGCGCAAACGATCTCTACGACGGAAAAGTCGTTGGAAATAACTAAAATTTTAGAAAGAAGTTGGAAAGTATGTCCATTGCCGAAAATATCGCACAGGTGCGCGCGCATATGGCCGAGGCCTGCCGTCAGGCGGGCCGCGCGCCGGAGGAAGTGACGCTGGTGGGCGCCAGCAAGATGAACGACGCCCAGGCCTGCCGGGAGGCCATTGCCGCCGGCATCGACGCCCTGGGGGAGAACCGGGTCCAGGAGATGACCGCCAAGCTCTCGGAAAACGCCTACGACGGCGCGCCGCTGCACTTCATCGGCCATCTTCAGCGCAATAAGGTCAAGCAGGTGGTAGGCAAGGTGGCCCTCATCCAGTCCGTTGGGTCCATCGAGCTGCTGGACGAGATCGAAAAGGTGGCCGCCGCCCGGGATCTGGTGCAGGACATTTTGCTGGAGGTGAACATCGGCGGCGAGGAGGCCAAAAGCGGCTTTGCGCCCGGGGACGTGTTCGCCGCGGCGGAGCACGCCCTGGCGTGCCCCCATGTGCGGGTGCAGGGCCTGATGACCATTCCCCCCGCCGACGCCGACCGGGAGACGAATATGCGGTATTTTCAGGAAGTACGGGCGCTTTATGTTGACATCAATGCAAAATTGTTCCATAATGAGCTAAAGTGCCTCTCCATGGGCATGAGCGCCGACTATGCCGACGCCATCGCCTGCGGCGCCACCATGGTGCGGGTGGGCACCGCCATCTTCGGCAAGCGCAATTATAATATCTGAACACTCCCACAGGAGGTTTTGCCATGAGCATCATTGATGAATTGAAAAAATGGACCCATCCCTACGAGGATGAGGACGAGGAGTTCGACGAGTTCGAGGATGTGCCCCGCCGGGAGACTGCTTTTGAAGACCGCAAGGCCAAGGCCGAGGAGCGGCGCAACAAGGTGGTCAACATTCACGCCACCACCCAGCTCAAGGTGGTGCTGGTCAAGCCCGAGCGCTTTGAAAACGCCTCGGAGATCGCGGATCATCTCAAGGACAAGCGCACGGTGGTTTTGAACCTGGAGTCCACCAACAAGGACATTGCCCGGCGGCTGATCGACTTCCTCTCCGGTGTTGCCTATGCCGGCGAGGGCAAGATCAAGAAGGTGGCCGCCAATACCTACATCATCACGCCCTACCATGTGGACATTGAGGGCGATCTGATCGACGAGCTGGAAAACAACGGCCTTTATTTCTAAAAAGAAGAGAACGGGGGATTTTGGGCTATGCTGACACCGCAGGAAGTTTCCACCCATGCTTTCACCAAGGCGGTCATGGGCGGGTATAATATGGCCATGGTGGACGAGTTTCTGGACGAGCTCACCGACGATTACACCGCTTTGTACAAGGAAAACGCCGCCCTCAAGGCGAAGATGAAGGTGCTGGTGGAGAAGGTGGAGGACTACCGGGCCACGGAGGACTCCATGCGCGCCACGCTCCTCACCGCCCAGAAGATGGCCGATTCCATCGTGCGGGAGGCGGAGGCCAAGCGGGACGAGCTTCTGGCCCAGGCGGAGGCCCAGGCCCAGGAGAAGATCGCCAGCCTGCGCCGTCAGCTGGCCGAGGCGGAGGACCGCCTGCGTCAGGGACAGCAGCAGCTGAGCAAGTTCATCGAGGACAGCCGCGCCGTGTGCACCAAGGAGCTGGCCTTTTTGGAACAGCTCCCCCAGCTGCCGCCGGAGCAGGCTGTGTCTGCCGCCGAGGTGCGGGACGAGGCCCGGGAGATCGGGGAGACGGTGATGGCCGCCTTTGCCGCCCAGGAGCCGGAGGCGCCCGCCGAGCCGGAGCCCCAGGCGGCCCAGGAGCCTGCCGCGCCCGCCGAGCCGGAGATCCAGCATGTGGACTATCCCGCCGGCGATCCCTTTGCGCCCCAGGCGGAGGAGGAAGAAGAGACCGTCTCTGAGCCCACCCGCCGCATCAACCTCAGCGATCTGAAGTTCGGCCGCAACTATAAGGGCGACCGTTGATTTTCAAAAGCGGCTCATGGTCCATGAGCCGCTTTTGTTATAAAGGAGGCAGCGCCATGGCAAACCATGCGCCCATCGTGGCGTTTTTGTACGACTTTGACAAGACGTTGTGCACCACGGACATGGAGGACTATGCCTTCATCCCGTCTTTGGGCATGACCCCGGCGGAGTTCTGGGCCAAGGCCAACCACTTCGGCCGCAGCAACCGGGTGGACGGCATCCTGGCCTATATGTACACCATGCTGCGGGAGTCCGCGGCGCGAAAGCTCCCCTTTACCCGCGCGGACCTGGTGGAGATGGGCCGGGGCATCGTGCTCTTCCCGGGGGTGGAGGACTGGTTCGAGCGCATCAATGCCTTCGGACGCAGCCAGGGCGTCATCGTGGAGCACTACGTCATCTCCTCCGGGCTGCGGGAGATCATCGAGGGCTCCGCCATCTCCGGCGCCTTCAAGGAGATCTACGCCAGCGAGTTCTATTACGACGAGACGGGCGCGCCGGTGTGGCCCAAGCTGACGGTCAATTTCACCGCCAAGACCCAGTTCGTCTACCGGATCAACAAGGGCGTGCTGGACGTGTCCGACGACAAGACCTTGAACGACTCCATGCCCGATGACAGCAAGCGGGTGCCCTTCACCAACATGGTCTACATCGGCGACGGCCTTTCCGACGTGCCCTGCATGAAGATGATGCGCTCTTACGGCGGCCAGGCCATCGCCGTGTACCAGGAGAGCAACCGGGCGGGCGTGGAGGACCTTCTGGCCAAGGGACGGGTGGATTTCATCTTCCCGGCGGACTACTCCCAGGGCACCCCCCTGGAGGCGGCGGTACAGGATATCATCCGCAAAATGGCCGTGTGTGACCGGCTCTTTGAGCGCAACGTGAGCCAGCTGCGCGCCATCGGCGGGGACGTGCTGCCCGATCAGGTGGGCCTCTTCTGAAAGAGCGGCTCCCGTTTCTTAACACTCTGTGGAAAAAACCGGCGCTTCTACGAAAAGAGGCGTCGGTTTTTCTTTACTTCTCGTAGCTTTTTTGCTAAACTATACCCTGCGTATTTTCGGCGCCCTGCGGCGCTGTGTGTGATGTTGAAAAAAGAACCTTTTTAAAGGAGAGAGAAATCATGGCTTCCACCACTGAATTTTCCCGCACTTTATCCTTGCTGCGGCAGGAGCGCGGCGTGTCCCAGCGGACGGCCGCCGCTGACCTGGGCATCTCCCAGGCCCTGCTGAGCCACTACGAAAACGGCATCCGGGAACCGGGTCTTGCCTTCGTGGTGCGGGCGTGCGACTATTACCACGTCTCCGCCGACTTCATCCTGGGCCGTACGTTGTCCCGAGAGGGCAACATGCTCTCCGAGCAGGAGATCCTCTCCGCGGCGGACGAGGGCAACGTGCTCCAGGGCAGCGTGCTGGCCACGCTGCAAAGCAAGCTCCTCTCCGGCGCGGTTGGCGTGCTGTTCGGCCTTTTGGGCAAGCTGGGGGACAAGGCCGCCATCAACGCCGCCGCGGCGTATCTGGGCAGCGCCGTCTACCAGCTCTACCGCCATCTTTACCGCCACGCCGGGGCCAACGAGGCCTACTTCGCCCTGGATCCCAACGCCT
>CAUWEK010000057.1:0-11321 GCA_963557435.1 uncultured Dysosmobacter sp. | reverse complement strand
TGCCGGTGAAGAAGTCCCAGAAGTCCCCGTCATAGCCCACGCCCATGCCGATGGCCTTGGCAGTATCGATGACGGAGCCGCCGCCCAGGGCCAGCAGGAAGTCCACGCCCTCCTTCCGGCAAAGGTCGATGCCCTCGTATACCTTGCCGCTGCGGGGGTTGGCCTGGATGCCGGACAGCTCCACATAGGGGAGCTCTGCCTGGGCCAGGGAGGCGGTGACAGCGTCGTAAGCGCCGTTTTTCTTCACGGAGCCGCCGCCGTAGACCAGCAGCACCTTGGTGCCGCCGAAGCGGCGCACCAGTGCGCCGGTGTTCTTCTCCTCTCCGTCGCCAAAGGCAAAGAGGGTGGGTGCGTAGAAGGTAAAGTTATTCATATGGATACATCCTTTCCTGGAAATAAGATGGGAAAAGCCGCTCAATAGCCCCGCTTGCGGTCCACCAGGTGGACAAGGGGTTCGCCCGCGGCATAGCGGGCCAGATCCTCACAGAACATGTCCACCGCCTTGTCGCAGGTGTAGCCCAGAGACATGTTGCCGGCCACATGGGGCGTGAGCACCAGGTTTTTGGCGCTCCACAGGGGATGGTCTTCCGGCAGGGGTTCGGGCACCATCACGTCCAAAGCGGCGCCGGCGATGCGCTCGGTATTGAGCGCTTCCACCAGAGCGTCCTGGTCGATGGCGCTGCCGCGGCCCACATTGATGACCAGTGCGTCCCGGGGCAGCAGGGCGATGCGATCCCCGGAGAGGATGCCCGCGGTCTCCGCCGTGGCAGGCAGGGACATGACCAGCACATGGGCATCGGGCAGCACCGTGTCCAGCTGGGAGATGGGCACTACCCGGTCGTAGGCCTCATCCGGGCAGCGGCCGGAGCGGTTCACGCCGGTGATGGAGGCGGCGCCCAAGGCACGGAGCTTGCGGGCGAAGGTGGTGCCGATGTCTCCCGTGCCCAGCAGGGTGAAATGGCTGCCCCGGATGGAGCGCACGGAAAGCTGGCTGGACCAGCCCCGGTGCTGCATGACCTGAATGTAGGTGGGCATCCGCCGCATGAGCATGAGCGTCACCATGATGAGATGCTCGGAAATAGTGACGCCGTAGGCCCCGGCGGAGTTGGTGAGCAGGCAGTTGGGGTTTGCGAAGATGCCGTCGTCCTTGCAGTAGGGGTCCGCGCCGGCAAAGGAGCAGCAGTACCATTGCAAAGAGGCAGGCGCGGCGCGCAGCAGGTCGGGGGAGTGGGCAAACAGCACCTCGCAGTTTTGCACGCAGGCGCGGGCCTCGTCGAACTGGTCCAGGGTGAAAAAGTGAGGCGTGAAGCCGGCGGCCTGGGCGGCGGCGCGGATGGTTTGCTTGTGGGCATCCGTCAGGAATTCCAGATAGATGCAGATGTCACGGGACATAGGAAGCCCTCCTTATGTAAATGTAGAATCTTGTCGTTTTTACGGGGCCTATTCCCCGGCTGTGTTCCGGGAGGCAGCCTCATGGGCGCAGACCTGCTCCGCCGCGCGCATGCCGTCGGCCGCGGCGGAGAGGATGCCGCCGGCGTATCCGGCGCCTTCCCCGCAGGGATACAGGCCCCGCAGGGCGGACTGGTACGTCTCGTCCCGGGGAATGCGGACGGGGGAGGAGGAGCGGCTTTCCACGGCGGTGAGCACCGCGTCCGGATCGTCATAGCCCCGGAGCTTGCGGCCAAGGACCGGCAGGGCCTGGGCCAGGGTGTCCGCCACGAAGGGAGGCAGGCACCGGTGCAGGTCCGTCCAGGTGACGCCGGGACGGTAGCTGGGCTGCACCCGGCCGGGCCCCTTGGAGGGGCGCCCAGCCAGAAAATCCTCCACCCGCTGGGCCGGAGCATGGAAATCGCCGCCGCCCAGGGAGAAGGCGGCCTCCTCCAGCTTTCGCTGGAAGACAACGCCGGCCAGGGGATCGTCCCCGCCGAAGTCCTCCGGCGTGACGTTCACCAAAAAGCCGCCGTTGATGTTCTCCTTGTCCCGGGCGAAGGCGCTCATGCCGTTGGTGACCACCCGGCCCTCTTCCGAGGCGGCGGCCACCACCTCGCCGCCGGGACAGACGCAGAAGGAGAAGGCGGAGCGGCCGTTTTCCAGGTGACAGGAGAGCTTGTAGCTGGCGGCGGGAAGGCTGGGGTGGCCGGCGTAGCGCTTATACTGGGCGACGTCGCAGTCGCTTTGCCGGTGCTCGATGCGCACGCCCACGGCAAAGGGCTTGGCTTCCATGGGCACACCCAGGTCCCGCAGCATGAAAAACGTATCCCGGGCGGAGTGTCCGGGGCAGAGGATCAGGCGGCGGCAGGGGAGCGTTTCGGTGCCGCCGGGGGTCTCCACGGTGATGGCGGCCACGGCGCCGTGCTCTGTTTGGATGCCGGCAAGGCGGTGTTCAAAGCGGATGTCCGCACCCAGGGACAAAAGCTCCCGCCGCAGGCCCACCAGGGCGATGTGGAGATAGTCGGTGCCCACATGGGGCTTGGCGTCGATCAAAATGTCCTCCGGCGCGCCGCACGATACCAGCGTCTCCAGAATGAAGCGGTGGCGCACATCCCGGGTGCCGGTGTTGAGCTTGCCGTCGGAAAAGGCGCCGGCGCCGCCCTCGCCGAACTGCACGTTGGACTTCGGGTCCAGCACGCCGGTGCGCCAGAAGTGCTCCACATCCTCTTTGCGCTGCTCCACGCTGCGTCCCCGCTCCAGCAATATGGGCTTCAGGCCCGCCCGGGCCAGCACCAGCGCGGCGAACAGACCCGCCGGCCCCGCGCCCACCACCACCGGGCGGATCTGCGGCGGGGACTGGGGCGCGGGCAGCGTATAGGGGGTCTGCCGCTCCAGTCGGGAGACCTTCTTGCTGTGGCAGCGCTTCAGGACGGCCGGCTCGTCCCGTACAGAGGCGACCACCGTATAGACCAGGCGCACGTCCTCCCGGGCGTCCACGCTGCGCCGGATGAGGCGCAGGTCCTTGAGCTCCTTTTCCCGTACCTTTAAAATGCGGGCGGCCTCCCTGGTCAGCACGTCCATGCCGTCCCCCGGAGCAAGTTTGATGTTTTCGATTTTCAGCATGGCGCACTTCCCTTTCCGCCAGAAATTTCATCCAGAACATCATACCACAGTTCACGGCGCCGGAAAACATCTTTTTCGCCTGGGCGAGGTACGTTCAAAGTTCCTTTAAAATGTTTTCAGGCAGTTTTAAGCTTACGGCCCTATACTGAGCCCAGACAAACAGAAAGAGAGAATTTAAAAACTGTGCAAACTCTCTTCATGAATCGGACATGATTTCCTGTTATTCTCAGTTCTATTCAAAGGGAAAACGGGATACATAATAGGAGGAATCGATTATGTATAACGATGAACAGAATCTGTATCATTACACCTACCGCAAGGACGGCAGCGAGCAGCCGGGAGAGAACCTGGCAAGTCCGCACACCGTCCCCGGCAGCGACAACGAGCATCGTGAAACCGTGCAGGAGATGAAACCGGTGAAAAAGAATCGTCTTGGGGTAAAGGTCGCGGCGCTGTGCCTTTGCTGCGCGCTGCTGGGCGGCGCCGTGGGCGGCGGTGTCGTCTGGGCGGCCGGCGGCAGCGGCTCCACCAGCATCAATGTCTCCAGCCGTCCCGCCACGGAGGTGGCCATCAAGACCGTGGACGGCAAAACGGAGATGACCGACGCGGAGGTCTATGCCGCCAACGTCAACAGCGTGGTTTCCATCAACACCACTGCCACCGCCGGCACCAACTTCTTCGGACAGAGCGTGCAGACCGCCTCCGCCGGCTCCGGCTTCGTGCTCACCGCGGACGGCTATATCGTCACCAACTACCATGTGGTGGAAGACGCGGACACGGTGACGGTCACCATGTACAACGGCGATGAGTACGACGCCAAGTATGTGGGCGGCGACGAGGACTATGACATCGCCGTCATCAAGGTGGAGGCGGAGAATCTCCAGCCTGTCACCGTGGGCGACAGCGATACGCTGAACGTGGGCGACCATGTGCTGGCGGTGGGCAATCCCCTGGGTGAGCTGACCTTCTCCATGTCCGGCGGCATGGTCTCCAGTGTGAACCGGGCCATCAACGTCTCCGGCACCCCCTTCAATATGATCCAGACGGACGCCTCCATCAACCCCGGCAACTCCGGCGGCCCGCTGTTCAACAGCTACGGCGAGGTGGTGGGCATCGTGTCCGCCAAGTACTCCAGCGCTTCCAATGAAGAGTCCGTGGAGGGCCTGGGCTTCGCCATCCCCATCAACGACGTGATCGCCATGATCCAGGACATCATGACCAACGGCTATGTGACCAACAAGCCCTATCTTGGCATCACCGGCGGTTCCATGACCGAGCAGATGGCCGCCCAGTTCCGCTATGACATCGACTCCGGCGTGTTCGTCTACTCTGTGGAGGAGGGCGGCGCCGCCGACAAGGCGGGCCTCCAGATGGGCGACGTCATCACCAAGGTGGGCGACACGGACATCACGTCCATGGATGACCTGAACGTGGTGAAAAAGCAGTATTCCGCCGGTGACACCGCTACCTTCACCATCTACCGCGACGGCAAGGAAATGACGGTGGAGGTCACATGGGACGCGGTGCCTGCCCAGGAGCAGACCAGCTCCGATGCCCAGATCCAGGAGAATTCCAACAGCAGCCAGAGCGGCGGCATGGATTCCTACGATGACCTCTTCAACTATTTCTTCGGCGGTCGGTACAACTGACCAAAGATATCTTCCCATCCGCTGACGGCGGTCTCGCGGCAATCGCTGCGGAAATGCAAAACCGCCTGTGCGACGGTGGGGCGGGAAGTTTCAAAATATGACAAGGCACATCTGTAACCAGATGTGCCTTGTTTTCGTCTATACCATGTGTTATCATTCCGCACTAAATATACATGCTGCATTAAGGCGGTTTGCGAATGGAACCCGCCTTGTGAATTTTTCCGGGGGAAATTCGCAGCCTGACGGGAACGCTAAGAAAAAACGGGGAGGAGATCAACATGCGATCGGTGGGAAAATGGGCCGCCGTGCTGGCGGCGGTACTGGTGATAAATTTGGGGATCCCCACGCGGGCAGGTGCCGCCAAGCTGGTGGCCATCACCTTTGACGACGGTCCCAACAAGACCTGGACGCCCAAGGTGGTGGAGGCGCTGGACCAGCGGGGCGTCAAGGGGACGTTTTTCATGGTGGGCGGCTGGGTGGCCACCAAGGAGGACCTGGTGCAGCAGATGGTCCGGACCGGGCACCAGATCGCAAACCACACCTGGGAGCATCTGGACCTGCGGGATCTGAGAGGGGAGGATGTGGCAAGCCAGGTGGAAAAGAGCCGGGAAAAGCTCTCGGAAGTCACGGGACAGAAGAACTTTCTGGTGCGCACGCCTTTCGGCGTCCGTACGGAGGCGGTGCGGTCTCAGCTCAACGCACCGCTGATTTTATGGAGTCAGGACCCTGCCAAGGGCAAGCAGGTATCCGGGGAGAAAATGGCCCGTTCTGTGATCAGCACCATTCGCGACGGAGATATCATTTTGCTGCACGACAGCACGGAGGCCAACCTGGACGCGGCCTGCCGCATCATCGATACGCTCCAGCCCAAGGGCTATGACTTTGTGACGGTGGACGAGCTGTTCCGGCTGCGGGGCGTGACGCCGCAGAACGGGCAGATCTACAAAAGCGTGCCGCCCCAGACTGATCCGCAGGCGTATGATGAGAGCCGTCTGGAGGCGCACTGGGCCTTTGCCGCCATTTCCGAAATGGAACAAAAGGGCATCATGACCGGGGATGGCAGCGGCTGGCACCCCAACCGGTATTTGACCCGGGCTGCTGCCGCGGAGATCCTCTGGCGCGCGGCGGGGTGTCCTGCGCCAAGAGCGGCCTCCGGGTTCCGGGATGTTTCCCGGAATGCCTGGTATGCCCAGGCGGTGGACTGGGCGGCGGAGTCCGGCGTGGTCAAGGGCACGGGACGGGGGCGGTATTCGCCCGCGGCACTGGTGAGCCGCCAGCAGCTGTATGTGATGCTGGACCGGCTGGTGGAGGCTGAAAAGACCGTCCGGACTGTGTGCCCCGGCCGGTGCTATGAGGACAGCTTCCGCATCAGCAGCTGGGCCGGCGGCGCTGTGGAGGAGATCACCGGCATGGGCTTTTCCTCCGTGAACGACCGGGAACTGTTCCGGCCCGGCGATCCGGCTACCCGGGCGGAGGCGGCGGAGCTTCTGGCCTGGTATCTGACACTGAAATGAAAAAACGGCCCCGGAGATTGCTCCGGGGCCGTTTTCTGCGGCCTATGGTTCCGGCAGATGGAAGATCTCCTCCACCGGGGCACCCAGCAGCCTGCCAAGACGCATGGCCAGGCCCAGCGTGGGATCGTATTTGTCGTTTTCGATGGCGTTGATGGTCTGACGGGTGACGCCCAGGGCCCAGGCCAGATCCTCCTGGGTCAATCCTGCCGCCTTGCGCAGGGTGCGGATGTTGTTTTCCATCAGCGGGCCAGCTCCAATATGCTGCCCAGCAGCCAGATGAACAGCAGGACGATGACAGCCATCATGACGATAGTTTTCCACAGGGTGCCCTCCGCTGCCTCGTCCCCTGCCTTGGCCCGGCAGATCAGGACCGCTGCGTCGTGGACAGCTTCCTGCGTGATCAGAAGCAAAGACGGCAGTTTGATTCGCTCGAAAATTTCCCCCCATGCAAGGCCGGTTTTTAAGCCCCAGAGCGCCGTCCCTGCGCACCAGAGAAACAAAACAGCCTCACTGTACCGGTAGGCCCACCGGGCGGCCGTCCGCTCGATGTGCACTTCCATCTCGTCCATCTTCTTCATATCGCCACCCCTTTCAAAATGTCAAATCTTCTTTACATTTTCAACCTATACCCGCAGCATCTAAATGTCAAGAACCTTTTACATTTTCTTTTCCTTGCACTTTGCTGTGGAAAATGATACAATACAGAGTCGAAAATACGGCAAAGGAGATTTGCTTTTTATGAAATTAGGTATCGTGGGACTGCCCAACGTGGGAAAATCCACCCTGTTCAACGCCATTACCAACGCCGGTGCCGAGAGCGCCAACTATCCCTTCTGCACCATCGACCCCAACGTGGGCATGGTGGCTGTGCCCGACGAGCGGCTGGACAAGCTGGCCGAGATGTACGAGCCGGACAAAAAGACCCCGGCTGTCATCGAGTTCGTGGACATCGCCGGCTTGGTGAAGGGCGCCAGCCAGGGCGCGGGCCTCGGCAATAAGTTCCTGGCCAACATCCGGGAGACGGACGCCATCGTCCATGTGGTGCGCTGCTTTGACGATGAGAACATCATGCACGTGGTGGCCGACGCGGGCACCAACGTGCCTGTGGACCCCAAGGGCGACATCGAGACCATCGACCTGGAGCTCATCATGGCGGACCTGGAGATGGTGAACCGCCGGATCGAACGGGCCACCAAGGCCGCCAAGGGCGACAAGAAGTTCCTCCACGAGGTGGAGGTGTTCAAGGGCCTGGCCGAGCACCTGAACAACGGCAAGTCCGCCCGCACCTACGAGTGCTCCGACGAGGACATGGCCCTCATCGCCACCTCCGATCTTCTGAGCCTCAAGCCCATCATCTATGCCGCCAACACCGATGAGGATGGCTTTGCCCATCTGGACGCCAACCCCTATTTCCAGCAGGTCAAGGCCATCGCCGACGCTGAGGGCGCCCAGGTACTGCCCATCTGCGCCAAGCTGGAGCAGGACATCGCCGAGCTGGAGGGCGAGGAAAAGCAGATGTTCCTGGAGGAGCTGGGCGTGGAAGAGTCCGGCCTGGACCGGCTCATCAAGTGCTCCTACGCCCTGCTGGGCCTCATTTCCTTCCTGACCTACGGCAAGGACGAGTGCCGCGCGTGGACCATCAAGAAGGGCACCAAGGCGCCGCAGGCCGCCGGCAAGATCCACACCGACATCGAGCGGGGCTTCATCCGGGCGGAGGTCATCGCCTTTGAGGACATGATGAAGTGCGGCAGCGTGAACGCTGCCCGGGAAAAGGGTCTTCTGCGCAGCGAGGGCAAGGAATATGTGGTGCAGGACGGCGACATGATCTACTTCCGCTTCAACGTCTGATCCGCATTGAAACGAAATAAAAACTCCCCCGTGGCTTATGCCACGGGGGAGTTTTTACGTTTCTTATTCGTGGATCTTCAGCTCCAGCACGTCGGGCCGGGCATAGTGGCCGCAGCCGTCGAACTCCATGCGGCTGGCAGGCACCTGCTCCATGTCCAGATCGGCGTAGATGATGGCCTCCCTGTCCCACACAGGCTCGGTCACATAGTGGCCGTAGGGGTCCACCACGCAGCTGCCGCCCCGGCAGACGATGTCATTCAGCCGGGCGATCTCCTCGGGACAGTGCAGGTCCTTGGCGTACATGTCCCGGGTGAAGTACATATCGCAGTTGATGAAGAAGCAGTGGCCCTCGATGGCGATGTGGCGGATGGTGGCCTGCCACTCCTCGTTGTCATTGGTGTTGGGGGAGAGGTAGAGGGTCACACCCTTTTCGTACAGGGCCACCCGGGCCAGAGGCATGTAGCTCTCCCAGCAGATCATGCTGCCCATGGGGCCCCAGGGGGTCTGGGCCATGGGGAAGTAATCCCGGTTGGCGTCGCCCCACACCACCCGCTCGGCGCCGGTAGGCTTGAGCTTGCGGTGGACGGTGACCAGCTCGCCCTCCGGGGAGAACACCAGGTTGGTGTTATAGAGCGTGGCGGACAGGGCGTCCCGCTCGCTGACGCCGATGCTCACCCAGGCGTTTGCGGCCTTGGCCGCCTGGCCCAGGCGCTCCGTCTCCGGACCGGGCACCAGAATGGAGTTATCGTAGTAGACCTTCCAGTCCTTGCGGCCGTCGGCGTTGCGGCTGCCCACGGTGAAGCCGAAGGTCATGCCGTAGGGATAGCCGGGGATGAACAGCTCGGGGAAGACGATCAGCTCGGCGCCATTGCCGGCGGCCTCGGCGATCAGGCCCACGGCTTTGTCCGTACAGGCGTCCTTGCAGAACATAACGGGGGCAGCCTGCACCACCGCGATCTTGCACACGGGTTTCATGTCTTTCATGGAGGGGCTCCTTTCCGGCGCCCGCATCCCGGGCGCGGTGTAGTTTGACGCCGGGACTTTCCCGGCGGACTTTGACTCTATCCTACCCGATTCGGCCCGTTGGCGCAAGAGGGGCCCGCGGGCTTTTGTGGTAAAAGAAGAAAATAAAAATTATTTAAATTTAATCTACATATTGACTTTCATAAAATTAAAGCTTATATTCATTTTATGAAAGGCGGTGGGGTGATGACATCGATCCCGGAGTGGATGGAGGGACTGGAGGACGAGGACCTGTCCTTCATCAAAAAATTCGTGCTTGCGTCAGGGTCGCTGAAGGAAGTTGCGTCGGTCTACGGCGTCAGCTATCCCACGGTGCGGCTGCGGCTGGACCGGCTCATCCAGAAGATCCAGCTGGCGGAGTCGGCGGAGCCGGACGAGTATGTAGCGCTCGTCAAGCGCCTGGCAGTGGACGACAAACTGGATGTGGAAACGGCGAAGCTCCTGATCGGGGCGTATCGAAAGACGAAGGAGGAACATTGAGATGGCGATTGCGTCGAGAACGACGACGGTTCTGGCGGTGGTGATGCTGGTATTTGTGGCGGGCGGTATTTTGCTGGAGATCTTCCTGGCCCGGCGGAAGTCCAGGTGGCCTGGGCTGGTGCTGCCTGGGCTGACGTTTTTGTATACCCTGGTCATGGCGCTGAATATAACGTCCGTGGGCCATGGCGCCCACTGGGGGCTGCTGATGGGCACGCTGGTGCTGGGCAATATTCCCACCATCATCCTGCTGGCCATCTACTTTGCCTGCCGGGAAAAGCAGGGGAGGAACAAGGAACAGGACAAAATGCGCATTGAGGATCTTTGAATCCCAGGTGTTTTGAAAAAAGAGGCGCTTCCGCCGGAAGCGCCTCTTTTTACTTTACCAGACTGCCACCTGGCCGTCGCTGCGGGGCTCACTGGCGCCGCACAGGACGCCCTCGTCGTTGCGCCAGATGATCTCGCCGCGGCCGAAGCCGATGGGGTCGGCCTTGACCACGATGTCGTGGCCGGCCCGCTGGAGGGCCTGGGCCAGATCATTGGGGAAGGACTGCTCCACCTCGATGGTGTTGCCGCCCACCCACTGCCAGCGGGGATGGTCCAGTGCCGCCTGGGGGTTCATGCCGTATTCCACGGTGTTGAGCACCACCTGCAGATGGCCCTGGGGCTGCATGAAGCCGCCCATGACGCCGAAGGGACCCACGGGCTTGCCGTCCTTGGCAAGGAAGCCGGGGATGATGGTGTGGTAGGGCCGCTTGCCGGGCGCCACGCAGTTGTCGCTCTCCGGGTCCATGGAGAAGTTGTTGCCCCGGTTCTGCATGGCGATGCCTGTGCCCGGCACCACCACGCCGGAGCCGAAGCCCATGTAGTTGGACTGGATGTAGGAGATCATGTTGCCCTCGCCGTCGGCGGCGCACATGTACACCGTGCCGCCCCGGATGGGGTCGCCGGGCTCCGGCAGCCGGGCACGGTCACCGATGCAGGCGCGGCGCTGGGCGGCGTAGTCGTCGCTGAGCAGCCGCTCCACGGGCACAGTCATGTAGTCGGGATCGGCCACATAGCGGCGGGCGTCGGCAAAGGCCAGCTTCATGGCCTCCAGCTGCAGATGGGTGCTGCGGAAGGAATCCACGGGGCCTAGGTCCAGCTCCTTGAGGATGTTCAATGCCATGAGGGTGGAGATGCCGTGGCCGTTGGGCGGGATCTCGTAGACGTCGTAGCCCTTGTAGTTGACGGAGATGGGCTCCACCCACTGGGGCTGATAGGCCGCCAGGTCCTCCTTGCGCAGGAAGCTGTCGAACTGGCGGAAGTAGGAATCGATCTTCTCGGCCAGGGCGCCCCGGTAGAAGCTCTCGGCATTGGTGGCGCCGATCTCCCGGAGCGTGGCGGCGTGATCCTTCAAGACCAGCACGTCGCCGGGGCCCAGGCACTTGCCGCCGGGCAGGAAGGTATCGAACCAGCCCTGAACACTCTTGTCCGTCTCAATGGCCTTGCTGAACTTTGCCAGGTTTCTGGGCCAGCCGCTGCCCACGGCGGGCTGGAGCACATAGCCCTCCTCGGCGTACCGGGCGGCGGGCTCCACCACCTGAGAAAGGGGCAGGCGGCCGAAGCGCTTGGAAAGGGCGGCCCAGCCGGCGGGGGTGCCGGGCACGGTGACCGGCAGCATGCCCAGCACGGGCATTTCCTTGAAGCCCCGGGACTGGAGGGCCTCCAGCGTCATGGCGGCGGGAGCCGGGCCGCTGGCGTTGAGGCCGTAGAG
>CAUWEK010000056.1:0-11379 GCA_963557435.1 uncultured Dysosmobacter sp. | reverse complement strand
CGCCAGCTCCTGGGCCATATCCTCCCGGGGCATGGCCAGACGCAGGTCCATGACGCTGCCCATGTCGTCGTCCAGGGCCAGGGACACCGTGTAGGTGCCGTTTTCCCGCTTTTCGCAGCCGGCGCGCACCTGACTCTTCCGGCGGAGCTTGCGGTTGCAGGAGGCAAGGCTCTTGTCGCACTGGAGGCGGACGGAGTAGGGGAGGCTGGACTCGCAGATTCGGCTGTTGCGCAGCCCCTTTTCGGTGATGGCATACATGCCGTCCTCCGACAGCGTCAGATGCTCGGTTTTGACCAGGTCGGCCAGGCACTCGGAAAAGTCGAAATAGTCGATGGCGTCGTCGCACAGCGTCAGCTCCAGTACGGTGTCAAAAGGGACCGGCTCCACCAGCCGGGCGGTGATATACAGGATCAAAAACTTGATTTCCAGCTTGTCGTGGATGAAGCCGCGTGCCGCCATAGGGAATACACTCCTTCTTGTCAGATGGACGCGGGCCATGCCTGCGTCCGGATTACTCTTTTACATCATTATAACCCATTTTGGAACATGTGTACAGAAAAAAATGCGGAGGCCGGCGAGGCGGCCTCCGCAAACGTCATTTGCAGCAGGAGCAAAGGTTTTTGGTTTCCTGGTAGTTTTCCGGCTTGTGCACGGTGTTGGGGGGGAAGAATTCGCCCACGGGGAAGGAGATGTTGCGGAACACGCAGCAGGGGTCTTCGCTGCCGGCACCGCAGGAGCACTCCTTCTCCGGCATGCAGTAGTCGTACACGGGGATCAGCAGCTGGGAATCCCGCTCCAGACGGACGATGGAGAACTGGCCCAGCGTCACATAGATCCGGCGGGTGTCGTCACCGCTGGACAGGTCCCCGCCGAAGCAGCCGTTGATGAAGGAGGGCACCTCGCACAGGTCGCAGTCGCACTCGCGCTTGCCGCAGCAGTCCATGATGCGTGCATCCAGCACAATGGGGTCCACCGCCTCCACCACGGCCACGGGGGCGTTGGCCCGGCGCAGCTCCTGGATGTCCGGCTCACCCACGCGCATCTGGGAGGAGAAGATTTTGGCGTTGCCCTCGCTGCCGAAGAGGATCACCCGCTTGTCGAACACGCACAGGCCCTCCACCGGCACGGGGACGGGGCAGGAGAGATAGGCCTGCAGGGTCACGGCGTAGAAAAAGCGCATATCCACCGTGTAGAATCCCCGATTGAAGCTGACGGGCTCCACGTCGACGTAGACATAGAGCAGCTTGGCGCTGCCGCCCTTGACGGACTGGGCCCGGTTGATAACGTCCGCATACTGCATTTTGGGGTAGAAGCGCAGGTCTTCCACGCAATCCTTATCCCGGCAGGAGTCATAGATCTTCCGGGTGTGGATGCACACCGCCTCCCGCACATTGCCGCACTCCGACACGGGGCCGGGCATGATTTTATCAGGCATGACAATACCTCCTAGTAAGTAGCTGAAATGAAAGAACGGGTCTTTCAATCCAGTGTATGCGCCGGGAGGCCGGGGGTGAGAAAAAAGCGGCGGAGAATCCGCCGCTTTTCTTATTCGTAAGTAAGGGTGCTGGTCCGGGGACTGATGATGCACACATAGCTTGACCCTTGCCCCAGAGAGAGGGGGGAGCCGTCTTCCAGGGTGTAGACAAAGGGGCTGTTCCGGTCCGCCTTGCTCCAACGGATGGGGACGGCCTTGCCGCCGCAGAAGAACGTGCCGTCTCCGCTGCCGGTGAGGGTGACCCGCAGCCGCCCCGCCGTGTCGCCGGGGATGACGGAGATGGAGGTCTCCAGAATGAGCACGTTGGTGGCGGATACCTGCGTGTTCGTCCCGCCGTCCATGTAGGCTGAGCCATATTGGCTTGCCAGGTATTTGCCGCTTTCGGCGTCGTAGTCGAACTGCCCGGTTTTATAGTTGGTGTAGCGCAGCGTCACGGCGGTAGCGGGCGCTCCATTTGCCGGCGTGCCGTCGGGGACGAAGGTCTGGGTGTAGGTGTAGCCCTCCCGGTGCTCCGTGGGAAAGTGTCCCTGGGCCAGGTAGTCCTCGATGGCGGAGGCGGAGGTGAGCATGCTGTGCTCGTACCCCATGGACTTGCGCCGGTCCGCGTCCCGCCAGAAGATCTTGGCATCGGAGCCGCCGTTGACGCCGTCCATATTGTCCACGCCCCAGGCGGAGATGTCGTCATAGGCGTCCGGGCTGCCGCCGGCGTGCACCAGCAGCGCGTCGTGTCCCAGTGCCAGCTCCAGGTAATAGGGGCGGGTGGAGCGGATGCTGCCCAGGTCCTCCACACCCTCCAGCGTCTGATAGACCCCCAGCATCCGGGTGATGCCGCCCTCGGCGGGCACCTCATAGATGATGTCTGCCTGGGAAACACCCAGCTGGGGCTGGGCGATCTTGAGATTGTTGAACATGACGGCCACGGGGCGGTCGTCCTCAAACTCCGGCTCCATAGGCTCGCCAGTCAGGGGATTCGTCCCGGCGGGAACGTAGGGCTCCGGCTCAGGTTCCGGCTCCTCCACAGGGGGCGGCGTGACTTCCGGCTCCGGTTCTGGCTCCGGTTCTTTGCCGCAGCCTGTAAGACTCAGCAGCAGCGCCGCCGAGAGAAAGAGGGTCCTGATCCGCTTATCCATGTCTCCGCCGCCTTTCCGGTTTCATTTTCCTTATGATACCAACCGTGCGGGCGGGCCGTCAAGGCGGAAAGCGCCCTTTTTCGACAAAGCTACATCTGCTTGCGATAGTGGAAGATCAGGAACAGGTCCAAAAAGGATTTGGCCAGAAACACACCCACTGCGGCGACCGTTACCCACAGCGGCGCGTCCAGCCCGATGGAGACCCACGCCGCCACCAGGACCGTCCATTGCAGTACCTCGCCGGATACCGCTTGTGCCCGGCGGCGGATGGCCACGTTGCGCTCGTCGTTGGCCTCGATCTGCGCTTTGTGCATGATCTCGGGCTCCTTTTCCTCCCACCGCAGTGTGCGGAATTGGGAAAAGCCGTAAGCAAACAGACCCATGCCGATGGCTGTACCCGTCGCGCCCACCGTGTCCGGAATGCGGTGCTCCAGCACCAAACTCACGATGGCCAGCACCAGCCCTGTAATCCCCAGGGCCAGATAGCCTTTTGTCTTGCGTCTCATTTGGCATCCTCCTCGTAGATGAAAATATCCTCGATGGCAAGGCCGAAGTAGCGGGCAATTTTGAACGCCAGCAGAATGGAGGGGTTGTAGCGCCCGTTTTCCAGGGAGCCGATGGTCTGCCGGGAGACCTCCAGCGCCTCGGCCAGCTCCTCCTGCTTGATGCCCCGCGCCTTGCGCAGTGCCTCCAGATTGTTTTTCATGTGCACATTCCTCCTAAAATGGAAAGCGTCCTTTCCATAACTCAACCATAGCACCCATTGGTGAAAATGTCAAGCGAGCTTTCCATCAAATTGGGGGCATAACCGGGGACAACCTCTCATACAGTGGAGTAACAAAAGAAAGGGGGCATGGCCCTTGGAACGAGAGGGAACGGATATGCGCTATGAAGCGGCGGCGGCGCTGCTGCCGGAGGAGCTGCGCCGGGCGGCGCTGACATTGCCGCCGCCGCTGCGCTGCCGGGCGGAGGAACTGCGGCTGCGGGCGGGAAGGCCCATGACAGCGCTGACCGGGGAGGAGGAACGGCCTCTTCCGGCCACGGTGACGCCCCGCCTGCTGGAGGAGCTTTGTGACCGGGCGGCGGAGTATTCCCGCTATGCCGCGGCGGAGACCATCCGGCAGGGGTACTTATCGGTGCGGGGCGGCTTCCGATTGGGGATCTGCGGCACGGCGGTCATCAAGGGGGAGGAGAACACCGGCATGCGGCAGCTTTCCTCAGCGGTGCTGCGGATCGGGCGGGAAAAGACCGGCATCGGGCGAACGCTGGTGCCGGCGCTTTTTAAAAACGGGCGGTTTTCAAGTACGCTGCTGCTCTCACCCCCCGGCGGCGGAAAGACCACGCTGCTGCGGGACCTGGTGCGCTGCCTCTCCGACGGGGACGGCTGCCCGGATCGCCGGGTGGCGCTTCTGGACGAGCGGGGAGAGGTGGCCGTCATGTGCGGCGGCATCCCCCAGATGGAGGTGGGCAGGCGCACGGATGTGCTGGACGGCTGCCCCAAGGCGCTGGGCATCCCCATGGTGCTGCGGGCCATGAACCCGCAGGTCATCGCCGTGGACGAGATCACCCGCCGCCAGGACCTGGAGGCCATGGTGCTCTCGGCCGGGTGCGGCGTGGGACTGCTGGCCACCATCCACGCCGCCGACCGGCGGGAGCTGGAGGAAAAGCCGCTGTACCGGCAGCTGCTGGCAGAGCGTGTTTTTTCCCTGGCGGTGTGTATCCGGCGGCAGGCGGACGGAACCAGGACCTATACGGTGGAGGAACTGGAATGAACAAGCTTTTGGGCGCGGCGCTGGTACTGGCGGCGGGCGTTTGGGCCCGGTGGACGGCGGTGGTTCAGCGCCGCAGGCGGCGGGACATGCTGGCGTCGCTGTGTGCCGCCCTGCGGTGCATGAGCGAGGAGATCCGCATGACCCGCGTCCCCATGCCGGATCTGCTGGATGCGCTGGGGACGAGGTACCCGGGAGGCGCCGGGGCGTTTTTCCGGCGTGCCGCTGCCGGCATCAGCCGGGGACAGGGACTGGGTGAGGCTTGGCAGCAGGCGGCGGAAGAGCTGCCGCTGCCCCGGGAGGAGCGCATGGCTCTTCGGGAACTGGGCTGGGGAATGCGGGGAGACGAGGAGGCGGCCTGCCGTGCGCTGGCGGCGGCCTCACTGCGGCTGGAGCGGCTTTTGGAGGAATGGGACAGGCGGCGCCCCGAGGAGGAAAAACGGGAGACGGCCTTGTGGCTGTCCGGCTCGGCGCTGCTGGTGATCTTGCTGATATGAGGGATGCGGCTTATGGATGTGGATTTGATTTTCAAGATCGCCGCCATCGGCATTTTGGTGGCGGTGTTAAACCAGCTGCTGGTCCGCTCCGGACGGGAGGAGCAGGCCATGATGACGACGCTGGCGGGCCTGGTGGTGGTTTTGATGATGATGGTGCGGCAGATCAGCGAGCTGTTCGAGCTGATCCGCACCCTGTTCGGGTTTTGACCATGGAGCAGGCCATCCAGGTGACCGGGCTTTGCGTGGTGGGGGCGGTGCTGGCACTGACCATCCGCCGGGGAAGCCCGGAGACCGCGCTGCTTTTGAGCATCTGCGCGGCAGTGACGGTGCTGCTGGTAGTGGGACAGGCTTTGGGGGAGCTGCTGGACTTTCTGGAAGAGCTGGGGACGCGCAGCGGCGTGCCCCCGGCGCTTTTGGAGCCGCTTTATAAAACAGTGGGCATCGCGCTGGTGGTGCGGGTGGGATCGTCGCTGTGCGCGGACGCAGGCGAGTCGGCTCTGGGGAAAGTGGTGGAGACGGCGGGGGCGGTGTGTGCGCTGGTGGCGGCACTGCCGCTTCTTCGGACGGTGCTGGAGCTTTTGATGGAGCTGATGGGATGAGACGATGGCTGATTTTACTGGCGGCGGCGCTGTTGCTACTGACGATGCGGGCCAAGTGCGCCGAGCTTCCTCAAGAAGTAGAGCGGGCTTTGCCGGATGGAAGCGAGGAGATTTTGGAGGATGTGGAGCTCTCCGAGGGGGCCGGTGCTCTGGGGGAGGGCCTGGCCGGCATTTGGGAGATGATCACAGAGCAGGCGGGAGACATCGTGCGCCAGAGGCTCCGGGGCGCGGCGGCGGTGGTGCTGACGGCGGTGCTGTGCGGTGCGGTGGATGGGTTTTACCGCGCCGGCGGCGGAGGTTCCCTGCCGTTTTTACCTATGGTGGGCGCCGTGTCCGTGACCGCGGTGACCACCGGGAGCCTGGGAGACCTGATCGGCCTGGGAGCGGAGACCATCCGAAGCCTGGGCGATTTTTCCACCGTGCTGCTGCCGGCCATGGCGGCGGCCACCGCTGCCACCGGTGCCGTGTCCTCGGCCACGGCCCAGCAGGTGAGCGCGGTGATTTTGGTGGATCTTCTCCTGCGGCTCATCAACAGCGTGCTGATCCCGGCGGTCTATCTCTACACGGCGCTGCTGACCGCTGCGGCGTGCCTGCCCGGCAACCGGCTGGAGGTGCTGGCAGGAGGACTGAAAAAGGTCATCGTCTGGCTGCTGACCACGCCCTTGCTGGCGTTCACCCTGTACCTTTCGGCGGTGCGGGTGGTCTCCGGCGCGGCGGACAGCCTCAGCGTCAAGGTGGCCAAGACCGCCATCTCCGGCGTGGTGCCGGTGGTGGGCGGGATCATCGCCGAGGCCTCGGAGACGGTGCTGGCGGGAGCAGGCATGCTGCGGGGCGTCATCGGCGTGGGCGGGATGCTGGCCATTCTGGCCGCCTGTGCGTATCCTTTTTTGCAGCTGGGCATCCAGTACCTGCTCTATAAGCTGGCGGGGTTCCTCTCCGCCATGGTGGGCCCGCCGGAGCTGTGCAGGCTCATCGACGGCCTGGGCGGTGCGTTCGGGCTGGTGCTGGGCATGACCGGTGCGTGCGCGCTGCTGCTGTTGGTGTCGCTGCTTTCTTTCGCGGGGGCGGTGGTGCCATGATGGAGGGACTGCGGCAATGGATCGTCTCCCTGACGGCCCTTTGTATGCTGCTGGCGCTTTTGCGGGTGCTGGTGCCGGGCGGGACTATGAGCCGGGTAGCAGCTTTTGTGGGAGGGCTGGTGCTTCTGGCGGCGCTGGCCCGTCCGCTGTCGGAGCTGGGAGCCGTCCGCCTGGCGCTGCCGGACTATGCCGGCGAGATCGAACGGCTGCAGCGGCAGCTGGAAGAAGAGAACGAAGCGGCGCTGGCTGATGGCATAGCGGAGCGGACGGAGGCATATATATCGGACAAAGCCGCTTCCATGGGCCTTGCGGGGGCGTGCAGGGTGGAGACACGGGCGGGGGAGGACGGCATCCCGCTGCCCTGGTCGGTGGAGCTGGAGATGCCCCGGTCGGCGGAACTGGCGGCGTGGATAGAAGAAGAGCTGGACATACCATCGGAGAGGCAGGTTTGGCATGGAGCGGAAGGGTAAAGTTGAAGGAGTGCGAAGGCTATGGGACAGATACAAATACGTGGGACTGGTGACGCTGATCGGCGCCGCGCTGCTGTTATGGCCGAGTGGGAGCGGCTCTACCGCCAGTCCCAGCAACACCAGCGAAGAGATTGCCGGGGAGGCGCAGGAGCTGGCACAGGAGCTGGAGGAGATCCTGGGCAGGATGGAGGGCGTTGGGCAGGTGCAGGTGCTGCTGACGGTGCAAAACGACGGACAGCGCCAGCTTGCTGCGGATGGAGAGCTCTCTTACAGCGGCTCGCCCCAGGCACCGGAGGACTATCGCCGCACCAGCGAGACGGTGTTGGTGGACGGAGCGCAGGGAGACGAGCCGGTGGTGACCCAGCGGACCAGTCCCACGTATCGGGGCGCGCTGGTGGTGTGTCAGGGGGGCGGCCAGGCGTCGGTGCGCCTGGCGGTAACGGAGGCGGTAACGGTGTTGACCGGGCTTCCCGCAGACCGCGTCACCGTGGCAAAATGTCAGTGATCATCTGGAGGAGGAGAGGAGAAATGAAGAGTAGATTCAAGCGCAATGCAGTGGTGGTGACCATGGCGCTGCTGGTGTGTGCCGCGGCGGCACTCAACTGGAAGTACACGGGCCAGCAGGCATCCGGCACGGCCCAAACGGAGCAGACGGCACAGACGGAGCAGCAGGGCGACGGCACGAAGATCCTGGGGGAGGCGGAGCTGGTGTCCGGCGTGGAGGATGACGGCGCCCAGGAGGCCTCGGCGGGCACCGGGGACGAGGAGGCCGTGTATACCGGCTCGGACTACTTTGCCTCCGCACGGCTGACCCGCCAGCAGGCCCGGGACAGCGCCGTGTCCCTTTTGCAGGAGGCGGCGGAGCAGGAGGGCGCCGGTGAGGCGGCGGCCACGGAGGCCTCCGAGGGCATCGCTGTGCTGGCGGGCTATACCATGAAGGAGGCGCAGATCGAAAATCTGGTGACGGCCAAGGGGTACGCGGACTGCGTTGCCTTCATGGGCGACGAGGGCGTGAGCGTGGTGGTGGCCACGGAGACGGGAGAGCTGACGGAGGAGGACGTGGCCAAGATCACGGACATCACCGTCAATGAGACCGGGTATGCGGCCAGCAGCGTGCGGATCATGGCGGCAAATTAAAGGTTGTAATTTTCCCTGCTCCATGGTAAAATAACTATCCAGAAATGTAGGGAGACAGGCATGCCTGCTCCCCAAGGACGGATAAGGAGAAGATACCATGGGCGAGAGCAAGGAATATATGACCCTGCCGGAGGAGAACGGCAGCATCAACATCTCCGAGGAGGTCATTGCCGCCATCGCCGTCGGCGCCGTTCGTGAGGTGGAGGGCGTTTCCGGCATGATGACCAACCTTGGCGGCAGCGTCACCGATCTGGTGAACAACAAGAAAAACGCCCACAAAGGTGCCAAGGGCGTGAAGATCGACATGACAGGCACGGCGCTGACGCTGGATCTGTACCTGACGGTGCAGTTCGGCCATCCCATCCCTGAGGTGGCGGAGAACGTGCAGAAGGCTGTGGCGTCTGCCATCGAGGCCATGACCGGCTGCTCTGTGGGCACTGTGAATATTCATGTGGGCGGCGTGACGCTGGCCTGAAGTGCACGCGTGCGTGCGTTTACGAGAGAGAAAAGGACGATTTGATTTATGGTACGGAATACCGCACGGGAAATAGCGATCCACCTTTCCTACGAGCTGAGCTTTACGGACCGGTCCACCGACGAGCTGCTGGATGAGCGGCTGACGCCGGAGACCTTTGCCACGCTGGCGGCGGAGGACGATCTGTACGCCGAGGCCCCCAACGCCAAACAGGCGGAGTATATCCGCCGGCTGGTCCACGGTGTGGCCGAGCACGGCGCGGAGCTGGACGGCTATATCGCAAAATACGCCAAGGGCTGGAATTTTGCCCGTATTCCGCTGGTGGCGTCGGCCATCATGCGGGTGGCCATGTATGAGATCCTCTACATGCCGGATATCCCCAACGGCGTTTCCATCAACGAGGCAGTGGAGATCGCGAAAAAATACGAGACGCCGGAGACGGTGAAGTTTATCAACGGCATCCTTGGCAGCTTTGTACGCCAGGAGACCGTCTGAATGAGCGCACGGGCAGAGCGGGACGCGGCATCAGCCGCCGTCCGGCTCTGCTTTTGTGTGACGGCAAGGAGACGTCATGGAACAGCATATTTTCGGCGTGGCCGAGGTCAACCAGCTGGTCAAGCACCTGCTGGACGGGGAGCCCATGCTCTCGTCCATCTGTGTGCGGGGCGAGCTGTCCAACTACAAAATGTACCCCTCCGGTCACCACTACTTTACGCTCAAGGACGCGGAGGGGGCGCTTCGGTGCGTCATGTTCAAGACCGCCGCGTCCAAGCTGCGCTTCCGGCCGGAAAACGGCATGGCGGTGGTGGCGTCCGGGCGCATCACCGTGTTCCCCCGGGACGGGGCCTATCAGCTCTACTGCAATACCCTCTCGCCTCTGGGGGCGGGAGATCTGGCGGTGGCCTTTGAGCAGCTCAAGGCCAAGCTCCAGGCGGAGGGGCTTTTTGACCCGGCCCACAAAAAGCCGCTGCCGGCCTATCCGCAGCGGATCGCCGTGGTGACCTCCGCCGCCGGCGCGGCAGTGCACGATATGATCCGCATCCTGCGGCGGCGCTATCCGCTGGCCAAGGTCATTTTGCTGCCTGTGCGGGTGCAGGGAGCGGAGGCGCCGCCGGAGATCGCCGGCGCCATCCGCTACGCCGACCGCTGGCACATCGGCGACGTGATCATCACGGGCCGGGGCGGCGGCTCCATGGAGGACCTGTGGGCGTTCAACGACGAGCGGGTGGCCCGCGCCATTTACGATTGCCAAACGCCCATCATCTCCGCCGTGGGCCATGAGCCGGATGTGACCATTGCAGATTTCGTGGCGGACGCCCGGGCCTCCACGCCGTCCAATGCCGCGGAGATCGCGGTGCCGGACCGGATGGACCTTACCCGGCAGCTGCGGGATATGCAGGTGCGTCTGGAGCAAAGCCAGATCGCCCGGCTGGAATCCCTGCGCCAGCGGCTGGAGAAGCTGGCGGATCAGCGGTGCCTGCGGGACCACGGGGCGTATATTCAGGATAAGCGTATGGCGCTGGTGCATCTGCAGCAGAGGCTGGGAGACCTGGCCAGCGGGCAGACGGCCAGGAAGCGGCAGCGCTTTTCGGCGCTGGCCGCGTCCCTGGACGCCCTGAGCCCGCTTGCGGTGCTGGGTCGGGGCTATGCCGTGGCCCGGAACGGGCAGGGGACGATCTTGAAGAGCTGGCGGGACGTGACCGCCGGGGAAATGGTGACCGTGACATTGGGCGAGGGCGGATTTTCCGCCCGGGTCCTGGAGCCCTATGGGAAGGAGCAAAACGATGAGCGAAGAAAAGCAGACGTTTGAGCAGAAGCTGGGCCGGCTGGAGCAGATCGTGGCGGCCCTGGAGAAGGGGGACGCGCCCTTGGCGGACTCCCTGGCCCTGTTTACGGAGGGAACGGCGCTGATCGCCCAGTGCTCCGATGAGCTGGACCGGGCGGAGCAGCAGGTGGTCAAGCTGATGAAGGGCAGCGACGGTGCGCCGGTGGAGCTGCCGTTTGAGGAGGAAGCGTAATATGGACAAGGCTTTGTTTGACCAGCGGTACAGCACGTACCGCCAGGCAGTGGAAACCTATCTTTCCGGGCTGTTTTCCGAAAATCCCCACTGGGCGGACCTCTATGAATCCATGCGGTACAGCCTCCTGGCGGGCGGCAAGCGCATCCGTCCGGTGCTGACGCTGGAATTTGCCCGGCTTTGCGGACTGGAGAACTGGCAGACGGCGCTGCCGGTGGGCTGCGCGCTGGAGCTGGTGCATACCTATTCTCTCATTCACGACGATCTGCCCTGCATGGACGACGATGACCTGCGCCGGGGCAAGCCCACCAACCACAAGGTCTACGGCGAGACCTTGGCCGTGCTGGCGGGTGACGCCCTGCAGCCGGAGGCCTTCCGGCTCATTTTGACCGCGCCGGAGCTGGATGACAGCCGCCGCGCCGCTTGTGCGCTGGAGCTGGCCCGTGCCGCCGGAGCCGACGGTATGGTGGCCGGCCAGGTGCTCGATACCCTTCACGCCCCCAAGACGGAGGAGGAGCTGAGCGAGGTACACCGTCTCAAGACCGGCGCCATGATCGCGGGCGCCTGCCGCATGGGCGTAAGAGCTGCCGGCGGCAGCGATGCCATGCTGCGCGCTGCCACGGAATATGCCTGTCAGTTGGGCATGGCCTTCCAGATCCGGGACGATCTGCTGGATGTGATCGGCGATGCTGCGGTATTCGGAAAGCCCA
>CAUWEK010000055.1:0-11383 GCA_963557435.1 uncultured Dysosmobacter sp. | reverse complement strand
GTGGTCCACCACATGGCGTTTTTCCAGCTCCGCCGTGATGTCCTGGACAGAAATGCCCATCTGCACCATCAGCACCATCACATGGTAGGTAAGGTCCGCGATCTCGTAGATGGTCTCCTCCTTATCCTCCTTGCGGCCGCCGATGATGACCTCCGTGCACTCCTCGCCCACCTTCTTGAGGATCTTGTCCAGGCCCTTTTCAAAGAGGTAGCTGGTGTAGCTGCCCTCCTTGGGCTCCGTCTTGCGGCCCTGGATGAGCCGGTAGAGCCCCTCATAGCTGAAGGCCTTGAGCTCCGGGGAAAGATACACCGGCTGGAAAAAGCAGCTCTCCGCCCCTGTGTGGCAGGCGGGGCCGTCCTTGACCACCTCCACCACCAGGGCGTCGGCGTCACAGTCGGCAGTGATGGAAACCACCCGCTGCACGTTGCCGGAGGTCTCCCCCTTGCGCCAGAGCTCCCGGCGGCTGCGGCTCCAAAAGCAGGTGCGGCCCTCGTCGATGGTGATGGCCAGGCTCTCGGCGTTCATGTACGCCAGGGTCAGCACCTCCTTGGTGTAGTGATCCTGGACGATGGCAGGGATCAGCCCCTTTTCGTCAAATTTCAACTCCATATCGTATATCTCCGTCATAATATTACAGTTTGTATCAAACTTCATTGACTTTTCACAGCCGCACAGACACGCCCCGGCTGTGGAGAAACGCCTTGAGCGCCCGGATCTCCACCTGCCGGGTATGGAAAATGGAGGCAGCCAGTCCCGCGTCCATACCGGGATGGGTGAAGAGGTCGGCAAAGTCCTCCATCTTCCCGGCGCCGCCGCTGGCGATGATGGGCACATGCACCCGCGCCGCCAGGGCGTCCAGCATCTCCAGGTCGAAGCCCTGCTTGACGCCGTCGGTGTCGATGGAGTTGAGCACGATCTCCCCGGCACCCGCCGCCACGCCCCGCACGGCCCAGTCCATAGCGTCGATGCCTGTGTCCTCCCGGCCGCCCTTGGCAAAGAGGTGGTAGCATCCATCCACCCGCTTGACGTCCATGCTGAGCACCACACACTGATCGCCGTACCGCTTGGCGGCGGCGCCGATCAGGGACGGGTCCGCGATGGCGCCGGAGTTGACGCTCACCTTGTCCGCCCCGCATTTTAGGACCCGGTCGAAGTCCTCCAGCGTGCGGATGCCGCCGCCCACCGTCAGGGGGATGAACACCTCCGAGGCCACGGCCCGCAGGATATCCGTAAACAGGGCCCGGCCCTCGGCGGAGGCGGTGATATCGTAAAACACCAGCTCGTCGGCGCCGGCGGCGTTATAGAACCGGGCCATCTCCACCGGGTCCGCCATGTCCCGCAGCCCCTGGAAATTGGTGCCCTTGACCACCCGGCCGTCCTTCACGTCCAGGCAGGGAATGATCCGCTTGGCTAACACAGGCCCTCCTCCTTTAAAACCGTTTCAACATCCAGCCGCCCCGTATAGAGGGCCTTGCCCAAAATGGCGGCGTCCACCCCCATGTCCCGCAGTTGCCGCAGCTCCTCCAATCCGGAGATGCCGCCGGAGGCGGTAATGGACAATCCCTCGATTTTTACCAGCTCTTCATAGAGAGGCAGGTTCGTCCCCTGCTCCGCCCCGTCCCGGGAGATGTCCGTATAGATAACGGTGCCCACGCCCGCGTCCCGGAGCCGACGGCAGAAGTCCACGCCCCGCTCGGCCGTGCGCTCTTCCCAGCCGCTGACGGCCACATACCCGTCCCGGGCGTCCACGCCCACGGCGATGTGCGCCCCATAGTGCCGGGCCATCTCCTTTGTAAAGTTGAAGTCCTTCACGGCGATGGTGCCCAAGATGCACCGGTCCACCCCCAGTTCCAGGTACTGCTCGATGCGCTGCCGGGTGCGGATGCCGCCGCCCACTTCGATGAAAAGCCCTCCCTGGCGGGCCAGGGCGGCAATGCTCTCAAAGTTTTCCGCAGTGCCGGACCGGGCGCCGTCCAGGTCCACCACATGGAGGTACCTGGCTCCGGCGGCCAGGAACGCCCGGGCCACGGCGCAGGGGTCGGTGCCGTAAACGGTCATCTGGTCGTAGTCTCCCTGGTACAGCCGCACCACCTGTCCGCCCCGCAGGTCGATGGCGGGAAAAATCTGCATGTTGCTCCCTCCTTACAGCTCTCCGAACGCCTTTAAAATGCGGAGTCCCGTGTCCCCGGACTTCTCCGGGTGGAACTGGGTGCCCCACACGTTCCCCCGGCGCACCGCGCCGGTGACGGCCACGCCGCCGTACTCCGACACGGCCAGCGTGCTCTCGGCGCAGCGGCGGGCATAGTAGCTGTGGACGTAGTACACCGATTCCCCGGGCTGCACATATTTCAAAAGCGGGTCTGCCCGGCGGATGTCCAGGCTGTTCCACCCCATGTGAGGCACCTTGCACGCCGGGTCTATAAGATCGTCTTTCAGCGGCGCCACTTCTCCGTGGATGAGGCTCAGCCCCGGGTGCTCGCCATACTCAAAGCTCCGGTCAAAAAGCAGCTGCATCCCAAGGCAGATGCCGAGCAGCGGCTTTTTCTCCGCCTCCTCCAGCAAAAGGGCCGTCAGGCCGGACTGATCCAGCCGGGCCCGGGCGTCGGCAAAGGCGCCCACCCCGGGCAGGATGATCCGCTCTGCCCGGCACAGGGCATCGGCATCGGCGGTCACCTCCGCCGCAAGGCCCAGGTACCGCAGGCTGGAGCGCAGGGAAAAGAGATTGCCCACTCCGTAGTCCACAATGGCGATCATGACGTTCCTCCTTACAAAAGGCCCTTGGTGCTGGGGATTTCCCCGGCGTGCTTTTCGTCCGGGGCCACGGCCTCCTTCAGCGCACGGCCCGCGCCCTTGAAGCACGCCTCCAGAATGTGGTGGGTGTTCTCCCCGGCAAGCTGATGAAAGTGCAGCGCGCCGGGACAATTGCGCACGAAGCCCAGCCAGAATTCCTTGGCAAGCTCCGTATCAAAGGTGCCCACCTTGGCGGCGGGCAGCGTCACGGACCAGCCCAGATAGTCCCGGCCGGAGAGGTCGCAGCCCACCAGCACCAGCGTCTCGTCCATGGGCAGCAGGCTCTGGCCGTAGCGCCGGATGCCCCGCTTGTCCCCCAGAGCCTTGGTGAACGCCTGACCCAGCACGATGCCCACATCCTCCACCGTGTGGTGGTCGTCCACCTGGGTGTCGCCCCGGCAGGTGAGCGTCAGGTCAAAGTCGCCGTGGCGGGCGAAGAGGGTGAGCATATGGTCGAGAAAGCCGCAGCCGGTGTCGATTTTTCCCGCGCCGGTGCCGTCCAGATCCAGCGTCAGTGAGATCTTCGTCTCCGCCGTATTGCGCTCCAATGTTGCAGGTCGCATAGATTTCCCTCCTTTATGCCAGCATGTCCCGCACCGCCGCGGAGAGCGCTTCCATCTGCGGACGGCTGCCCACGGTGATGCGGACAAAGTCCCGGGTACGGGGGCCGTCGAACCAGCGCACCAGGATGCCCCGGGCCTTGAGTCCCTGATACAGGGCCTGTCCCTCCAGGCGGGGGTGCTTTGCAAAGAGGAAGTTGGCTGACGAGGGCAGCACGAAAAAGCCCAGCGCCTCCAGGGCCGAGGCCGTCCAGGCCCGGTTTTCCCGGATGGCGGCGCAGCAGCGGGTAAAGTAGTCCGTATCCTCCATAGCCGCTGCCGCCGCCGCCATGGACATGCGGTTGACGTTATAGGGGTTGAAGCTGTACTTCACCCGGTTGAGATCCTCGATCAAAGCCGGGCAGCCAATGGCAAAGCCCACCCGTCCGCCGGCCAGGGAGCGGCTTTTGGACATGGTCTGCACCACCAGGAGATTGTCGTATTCCCCGATGAGGGGCACGCAGCTCTCGGCGCCGAAGTCCACATAGGCCTCGTCCACCACCACGACTCGCTCCCGGTCTGCTTCCAGCAGCCGCCGGATCTCGCTGGGCGGCAGGGCAAGGCCCGTGGGGGCGTTGGGGTTTGCAAGGAACACCGTTCCCTGGGCGGACATGTAGTCCTCCACCGCCAGTGTGTAATCCTCCCGCAGAGGCACCCGGACACTCTCCAGGCCAAAAAGCGCCGTCTGGGCCTGGTAGAACCCGTAGGTCACGTCGGCGTAGACCGCCGGGCGGCCGGTGCCGCAGAAGGCCCGGAACGCAAAGGCCAGGATCTCATCGGAGCCGTTGCCCGCCAGCACGTTACGTTCTTCCACCCCATAGTACCGGGCGATGACCCGGTGCAGGGCGGCGCAGGTGGGGTCGGAGTAGAGCTGCAGGGCCTGGGCGTCCGCCCCGGCCACGGCCGCCGCCACCGCCGGAGAGGGCGGGAAGGGACTTTCATTGGTGTTGAGCTTGATGTATTGCTGATCCCGGGGCTGTTCGCCGGGAGTATAGGGCGCAAGCCGCGCCGCCTCCGGGGATAAAAACTGACTCATGGCTGTACCTCCTCTTTCTCCTGCCGGGACCGGGCGCACACGGAGCGGGCGTGGGCCTCCAACCCCTCCCGCCGGGCAAACTCCGCGATCCGGGGTGCCGCGTCGGCCAGGGCTTGGGGGGAATAGTAGAGAAAGCTGGACCGCTTGCAGAAGTCATCCACCCCCAGTGGGCTGGAAAACCGGGCGGTGCCGGAGGTGGGCAGGGTGTGGTTGGGCCCTGCGAAGTAGTCGCCCAACGCCTCCGGGGCGCTGGCTCCCAAAAAGACGCTGCCTGCGTTTTTCACCAGGGGCAGCAGGGCAAAGGGGTCCTGCACGCAAAGCTCCAGATGCTCGGGGGCGATGCGGTTGGCCGCCGCCACCGCCTCCTCCAGACTCTCCGAGAGCAAAATCTTCCCGCCGCCGGCAAGGGCTTTTTCCACAATGTCCCGCCGGGGAAGACTGGCGGACTGCTCCTCCAGCTCCCGCTGTACCGCCAGGGCAAGGGATTCACTGGTGGTCACCAGCACGGCGCAGGCGCGCACGTCGTGCTCCGCCTGGGAGAGGAGGTCCGCCGCCACACAGTGGGCGTCGGCGTGCTCATCCGCCACCACCAAGATCTCGCTGGGTCCCGCGATCATGTCGATGCCCACCAGGCCGAACACCTTGCGCTTGGCGGTGGCCACGTAGATGCCGCCGGGGCCCACGATCTTGTCCACCGCCGGGACGCTTTCCGTGCCGTAAGCCAGGGCCGCCACCGCCTGGGCGCCGCCGATCTTGAAGATGCGGTCCGCCCCGGCGATCTTCGCCGCCGCCAGCGCCTCGTCGCTGATGCGGCCTGCCGGGTCCGGCGGCGTCACTACCACGATTTCCTCCACCCCGGCGATGCGGGCGGGGATCACGTTCATCAAAATAGTGGAGGGGAAGGCCTCCGGGCTCCGGGGCACGCACACGCCCACCCGGGCGATGGGGGTATACCGCTGGCCCATGACCACGCCGGGCCGGTCGGTGAGCACAAAGTCCTGGTGCACCTGGCGGCTGTGGAAGGCGCGGATGTTCTCCGCCGCCTGCCGGAGCGTCTGGCGGAACGGTTCATCCAGCCGCGCCCAGGCCGCCTCGATTTCTTCTGCCGTTACCTCCAGGACATCCAGCGCCGCGCCGTCAAACTGCCGGGTATAGCGGCGCAGGGCCTCGTCGCCGTTTTGCCGCACATCCGCAAGCACCGCGTCCACCGCCGCGCTCACGTCCGCCTCCTGCCGGATGTCCCGGTTGAGGATCTGGGCCGGGGTGAGGTCGCACAATTTGTAAATGGGGATCACTGTTCCGTCACCTCCGCCAGTTTTTTTACCAAAGTGTCGATGGCCTGCCGCTTGAACAGGTAGCTGGAGCGGTTTGCGATGAGCCGGGCGGAGATGGGCATGAACTCCGTGATGACCTTCAGGTCATTTTCCCGCAGGGTGGTGCCCGTCTCCACAATATCCACGATCACATCGCTCAGCCCCAGGATGGGGGCCAGCTCGATGGAGCCGTTAAGCTTGATGATGTCGATGTCCCGGCCCTGGGCGGCGTAATAGTCCCGGGCAATGCGGGGGAACTTGGTGGCCACCCGCAGCGTCCGGCCCGGGTCGTCGGCAAAGTCCTTGGGCCCCGCCACGCACATGCGGCACCGTCCAAGGCCCGTGTCCAGCAGCTCATAGACGTCGGCCCCGGACTCGGCCAGGATATCCTTTCCCACGATGCCGATGTCCGCCGCGCCCCGCTCCACATAGATGCCCACGTCGCTGGGCTTGACCAGGAAATACCGGATGCCGGCAGCGGGGTTTTCCACCACCAGGCGGCGGCTGTCGGCATACCCCTCCGGGCAGCCGCACCCAACGCCCGAAAGCAGGTCGTACACCTTGTCGCCCAGGCGGCCCTTGGGCAGCGCCACGCTGAGCATCTCCCGCTGCACACTGGGTCGGGCCTCGTCCAGATTTTCCAGGGCGTCCAGGTACAGCGCAAAGCCGATGGCCCGGGCGCCGGGCCGGAACTGCTCTGCCAGGGGATCGTACTGTCCGCCCCGGAGCACCGCACCGCTGACGCCCTGCAAGTACCCCTGGAACACCAGTCCGTTATAGTAGTCCAGATCATTCACCAAAGAAAGATCCAGCCGCAGAGCCGCCGTCTGTCCCCGGTCCTCCAGGGCGGCGCAGACCTCCCGCAGCTCCGTCAGGGCCGTGCCCATGGGAGCGTTGAGCGCCAGCGGCTCCGCCTGGTCAAGCACCTGCTGCCACGGCCCATTCAGCCCCGCCGTGCGGCACAGGGCATCCGTCCCCCGGACGGACAGGCCCGCCGCAGCGGCGGCCTTGCGCAGCTCGTGGGTGTTTTTATCCCGGATACACTGCAAAAGCCGCTCCCGGGCCTCCTCCGGTGCGCCCACCGCGTCAAAAAGGCCTGTGACAAAGCCCATGTGGCTCAGCTCCAGCACGAAGTCCCGCTCCGTCAGTGCCAGGCTCTCCATGGCCAGCGACACGGCCTCCGCTGTGACAGTGCCGTCCACCGCGCCGATACACTCCAGCCCCATCTGGCTGATCTCCCGGAAGGTATGGCTCTCCCCGCCGGGCCGGTACACGTTTTCCAGATAGTAAAACCGGCCGCACGTCCCCGGCTCCACCGGGGCGTTTTTGGCAATGGAGAGGGTCACGTCCGGCTTGAGGGCCAGCAGCCGCCCGTCCAGGTCCGTGAAGGTGATGACCTGCTCGCTGGACAAAAAGCGGCGGTTCTCCCGGTAAAGCCCGTATTCTTCAAACCGGCCCATATGATACTTGCGAAAGCCCGCTTGCTCATAGCGCATCCGCAAGCGCAGGGAAAGCCGCTCCTGCGGCCGCAGCATGTTCAGATCCAGTTCCATGGTATCCCTCCCGGCCCTGTGGGCATCGTTGTTGGGGTTTATTTTAATTTATTTTATTAGCAAAGTAAAGTGGTAATTCGGTAACAAGTGAAATTTTCCGTTCTGTACAAACGTAACCGCACCGCCGCCGGCGGGTATAGGGTGATTTTACCCCCTGCGCCCCCTGTTTACAATGGCGCGGTGTACTTCGGAAACCGGGCTTTTACGAAGAATTTTGTTTTTCTTACATATATAAATCAATTATTGCACAGCCTTGTCTTATTATCAAATACAAAGCAGATTGGAGACGTGGAGCATTCTTTATGAAACGAAGTACCCCTTTATCCCGCCATATTGGCGGAAAAGTCCGCTTTTACCGCAAGAAACGAGGCATGACACAGGAAGAGCTGGCCGCCCGGCTGCAAACCCGCGGCTGCAATATCACCCGGGCCATGGTGGGCCATATCGAAACCGGCTACCGCACGGCCTCGGTCTTTGAGATCGACATGCTGGTGGAGGTGCTGGGCATCGACTACAACGCCCTGTTCGCCCGGGACTGAAGATCGCGGCGGGACTGGACTTCCCCGGGCGTATTTGCTACAATGGTCCTACAATTAAAACCGCAGACCGCCCCGGGCGGCCTGCGGGTCCAAGGAGGATGCCTGCCATGTATACGCTGAGTGAAAACTGCCCCCGCCGGGACGTATCCGTCCACAACGGCAGCGGGCTCATCCACATCAAGGACCTGACGGACCGGGAGGGCCTGTACGGCCACGGGCGGATGTTCGCCCATGTGACGGTGGACCCCGGCTGCTCCATCGGCTATCACGACCATCAGCACGAGACGGAGTTTTACTACATCATCCGCGGCGAGGCCGTGTTCAACGATGACGGCAAGGAAGTGGTGGTCCGCCCCGGCGATATCTGCGCCACAGGTTACGGCCAGCACCACGGCCTGGAAAACCGCTCCAATGAGCCGGTGGAGCTCATTGCCCTGATCGCCTGCGAGTGACCTGCAAAAAAAGAACGGCGCTGCCGTTCTTTTTTTTTGCGCCCGTGAAAGGATCCGCCCCGCTGGATCGTATCCCTTATGAGCGCGCTTCAAAGGAGCTGATCGATATGAACACCACACAGCGGGCGGAATATCTGGCCCATACCTACGCCGACGCCATTCTCCGCCTGAGCTACACCTATCTGAAAAACACGCAGGACGCCCAGGATATCTGTCAGACCGTATTCGTCCGGCTTTTGACGGAGCAGCGGGAGTTTGAAAGCCCCGCTCACGAGCGGGCCTATATCCTGCGCATGGCAGCCAACGCCTGCAAGGACATTTTGAAAAGTCCCTGGCGCAAACGTACGCTGCCCATGGAATCCGCCTATGACGCGGCGGCGCCGGAGGCGCCGGACAGCGAGGTGCTGGACGCGGTCAATTCCCTGCCGCCCCACTACCGCGCCGTCATCTACCTCTACTACTACGAGGGCTACCAGGCCGCCGAGATCGGGCAGATCCTGGGTGTCCCCACCGCCACCGTGCACACCCGCCTGGCCCGGGGCCGGGCGAAGCTCAAAGCAATGCTGGGAGGTATGGAATATGAACAGCCTGTCTGAATACCGCAACGATCTGGACGCCCTGCACTTTACGCCCGATGAAATCAACGCCATCGCCCGCCGGGCTGCCGAGGGTGCCGCCCAGGCCAAAAAGCCCCGCCGCCGCTTCCCCCGCGCCGTCCTCATCGCCGCGGCGCTGACCGCCGCCCTGGCAGTGGGCGCGGGCGCTGCCGGTGTGCTGCCCTCCCCCGTGGAGGTGCTCTCCCCCATCTTCGGCGGCAGCGCGGCCCAGACGGAGATCATCGACAAGATCGGCTACCCCGTGGACGCGGGAGACAGTGACAGCGGCATCACCATCACCGCCGACGCCGTCATGGGCGACGCCTACAACGCCGCCGTCGTCTTCACCTTCCGCACGGACGACGGCTCCCCCATCCTGCCCCAGGGCATCAGCGCCGATTCCCTGCTGGTCCGTGGCGGCGGCGCCTCCGCCAACGTTCTGGGCGGGTCCCACGGCAGCGCCTGGTTCGTCGATGAGGTCCCCGGAGACGACGCGGTGCAGATGGTGCAGACCATCAGCGCCGACCGCTCCCTGATCGGCGCCACCGCCGACGCGGAATTCGACGGGCTCTACCGCTGGGACGACTCTGCCGGCGAGGCCGTGGCCCTGGCGGAGGGCAGCTGGTCTTTCCGCTTCACTCTGGGCTATGAGGATACCTCCGTCACCCTGGGCGGCGGCGAGACCTTCACTCAGGACGGCATGACCTTCACCATCGACGCTATCACCCTCTCTCCCGTGGCCTTCAAGGTGGACTACACCGTGGCGAGCGAAGTGGTCTGGTCCAATAGCGGCAGCGGACAGCAAAGCGACGCCGACCGCCTCCAGATGCAGCGGTATCTGGAAAACGTGGAGATCCTGCTGACCAAGACCGACGGCACCGTGGTGGACCTGAGCCTTGCCGGCGGCAGCGTCTCCCCGGAGGACGGCGTCACCGTCTGCTCCAAGAGCAATGTGTTCTCCCAGATCCTTCCTATGGAGGAGCTGGCAGGCATCAGCGTGGGCGGCGTGTATTTCCCCGTGCCCCAAGCATGACCCAATCGGGCGGTTGACGGGAGGGCGTGTTACCTGTTATGATACAAGAGAATTCATATCAGGAGGAACGCAGATGGACCCCACCAAACGAACGATCCGAAAAATCGACCGTGACGCCCAGTATTTTGTCGCCCAGGCGCTGGGGCACTCCTCCCTGAGCCTTTCTGACTACGACATGATCCACACCGTCAACCACAACCCGGGCATCACCCAGGAGGAGCTGCGGAAAAAATACAGCCAGGACAAGAGCACCATCGCCCGCCGGGCCGCCAAGCTGGAAAAGGAGGGCTACATCGTGCGCCGCCCCCACCCGGTGGACGGCCGCCGCAAGCAGCTCTACATCACGGAAAAGGGCGCCATGCTGCGGGACGCCAAGGTGGAGGCGGAGTCCTTTTTCTTCCAGTGGCTCACGGAGGACCTCTCCGACGAGGAGCTGGGCCAGCTGTGCCCCCTGCTTGAGCGCATCCAGCTGCGCAGCCGGGCGGAGCGCCGGGCCCAGTTCGAGACCCTCTTGGCACGCTATCAAAAGACGCATCCGGGCAGCACTTCCGATCAATAAAAAAAGCGGGAACTTTCGTTCCCGCTTTTTTGCGTCTTTTTTCACGTCTTCGGCGCCAGCATGTCCCTCGCCCGCGCCTCGTCCTCCGGCCGGACGGCGATGTAGTAGATCCGCCGGTCGATCCAGCCATTGGGGCCGTAATTGCGCCGGTCGATCTTGGCGCCGCAGCCGCAGATGGGCATTTCTCCTTCATAGGAGCCGGACTCCATGATCTTGATGCCAGCGGCCTTCAGCGTCTCCCGGGCAGCCTTCCAGACCGCCTTGTCTCCCTGTGCCCGGTAGACCACCACCCGCTTGCCGAACAGGGCCATGGCTCACTCCTTTTCAAAAAGCGCCGCCAGGGACTGATTGAACGGCGGGCGGCAGATGCCCTTTTCCGTGATGATGGCCGTGATGAGGTCGTGGTCCGTCACGTCGAAGGCGGGGTTGTAGCACTTGACCCCCGCCGGCGCCATGGGCTTTTCGTACCAGAGAGAACGGATCTCCTCCGGGTCCCGCAGCTCGATGGGGATATGGGCGCCGTCAGGGCAGTCCATATCGATGGTGGAGGTGGGCCCCAGCACATAGAAGGGGATGCCGTAGTGCCGGGCCAGGATGGCCACGCCGCTGGTGCCGATCTTGTTGGCGGTGTCGCCGTTGGCCGCCACCCGGTCACAGCCCACAAAGCACGCCTGCACCCAGCCGTTTTTCATGACGATGGAGGCCATGTTGTCGCAGATGAGAGTCACGTCCACGCCGCCTTTTTGCAGCTCATAGCTGGTAAGGCGTGCGCCCTGGAGCAGGGGGCGGGTCTCGTCGGCGAACACATGGATGTTCTTGCCCTCCTCCGCCGCCATCAGCAGCGCCCCCTGGGCGGTACCGTAGCGGGAGGTGGCCAGGGGGCCGGCGTTGCAGTGGGTCAGCACGCCGTCGC
>CAUWEK010000054.1:0-11433 GCA_963557435.1 uncultured Dysosmobacter sp. | reverse complement strand
AGTTGCCCGGCGGCAACCGTCTGGTACGCTTCAACTACGAGGGCATTTTCCTGGAGGTGTTGGAGCGGCTTGGAAAGATGCCGCTGCCGCCCTACATCAAGGAGGAGCTGCAGGATCAGGAGCGGTACCAGACTGTGTATTCCAAGGTCCTCGGCAGCGCGGCAGCGCCCACGGCCGGCCTGCACTTTACGCCGGAGCTGCTGGAGAAGATTGCAGCCATGGGCGTGGGGATCGGGTATGTGACGCTGCATGTGGGCCTTGGCACGTTCCGCCCGGTGAAGGAGGACGAGATCGAGTCTCACCCCATGCACAGCGAGTACTGCGTGATCTCCCAGGAGACGGCGGACCTCATCAACCGGACCCGGGCCGCGGGGGGACGCTGCATCTGCGTGGGAACCACTTCCTGCCGCACGCTGGAGAGCTTTGCACGGGAGGACGGGCACATGGAGCCCTCAGCGGGGTGGACGGATATCTTCATCTATCCCGGCTACAAGTTTAAGGTGATGGACGGCCTGGTGACCAACTTCCACCTGCCGGAGTCCACCCTCATCATGCTGGTTTCCGCCTTTGCGGGCCGGGAGCATATCCTGAATGCCTATAACGAGGCGGTCCGGGAGCGTTATCGGTTCTTCTCCTTCGGTGACGCTATGTTTTTGTATTGAATCCTGCCGGAACGGCGATAATCTGATAAAGCGAGAGTGACGTATGTTCAAAGTCATCAAGACCCAGGGCCGCGCCCGGCGCGGCCAGTTTTCCTGTGCCCACGGCGGCGTGGTGCAAACGCCTGTATTTATGAACGTGGGCACCCAGGCGGCCATCAAGGGCGGCGTCAGCGCCCAGGACTTAAAGGAAGTGGGCTGCCAGATCGAGCTGAGCAATACCTATCACCTGCATCTGCGCCCCGGTGACGCGCTGGTGCGGCGGATGGGCGGACTGCACAAGTTCATGAACTGGGACGGCCCCATCCTGACGGACTCCGGCGGGTTCCAGGTGTTCTCTTTGGCTTCTCTGCGGAAGATCAAGGAGGAGGGCGTGTATTTCTCTTCTCATATTGACGGACGCAAGATCTTCATGGGACCGGAGGAGTCCATGCAGATCCAGTCCAATCTGGGCAGCGACATCGCCATGGCCTTTGACGAGTGCGTGGAAAACCCTGCCACTTATGAGTATGCCAAGGCCAGCTGTGAGCGGACGGCCCGGTGGCTTGCCCGGTGCAAAGCGGAGCATGACCGGCTCAATGCGCTTCCGGAGACGGTGAATCCCCACCAGATGCTCTTCGGCATCAATCAGGGCGCGACCTTTGCGGATCTGCGCGTGTGGCACATGCAGGAGATCGCCAAGCTGGACTGTGACGGCTATGCCATCGGCGGCCTGGCGGTGGGAGAGCCTGCGGAGGTGATGTATGAGATCATCGACGCGGTGGAGCCTCATATGCCCAAGGAGAAGCCCCGGTACTTGATGGGCGTGGGAACGCCCAGTAACATCATCGAGGCGGTCAGCCGCGGCGTGGATTTCTTTGACTGCGTCATGCCTTCCCGGAACGGCCGCCATGGCAAGCTCTTCACCTGGGAGGGAACGGTCAACATCCTCAACGAAAAGTACGCCGAGGACCCGCGCCCGGTCAGCGAGAGCTGCGGCTGCCCCTTGTGCCGGAACTATTCCCGCGCCTATATCCGGCATTTGTTCAAGGCGGATGAAGTGCTGGCGCTGCGGCTTGCGGTGCTGCACAATCTCTATTTTTACAATGATCTGCTGGCCAAGATCCGCCAGGCGCTGGACAAAGATCGCTTCGACGAATTCCGCGCCCGGTACAGCGGTGTTCTGGAACAGCGAGTGTGAGAAAAGGGCTTGCAAAACCGGTAGGTTTTGGTATAATGGTGTCATTCTGAATTTACGAAGGAAAAAGGAGTTTTCTGAACATGAACGAGAGCAGCTATTCCATTATCATGCTGGTCGTCCTGATGGTGGTGTTCTACTTCCTGCTGATCCGTCCTGAGAACAAGCGGAAGAAGAAAGCCCAGGAGATGCGGGAGAGCATCAAGAAGGGCGATACCATTACCACTATCGGCGGCATCGTCGGCCGCGTGGTCATGGTGAATAAGGACACGCTGGTGATCGAGACCAGCGAGGACCGCGTCCGCATGGAGATCACCAAGTGGGCCGTCTCCACGACGGGTGTCCAGGCCAGCGATCAGCCGGTCAACGAGAAGAAGAAAAAGAAGGAAGAGGAGTCTCCTGTGGTGGAGAAGGCGGTTCCTGTGGAGGAAAAGCCTGCCGAAGAGGAGAAGAAGGACTGATCAGGTCTAAAGGGTTCCTCCCCGGGCATAAGCTCGTATCAGAGCTTAGGCCCGGGGAGGTTTTTTTATGGGAAAGGAACGGAAGAAGACGGCGGAGTGGGTATGGCCTCTGCGAGGGTTTCTGCTGGCGCTGGGGCTCTATGTGGGACTGGTGGCCTTGGCGGCACTTTTGGTGGTGCGCGGAACGGTGGGGGAGGAGGCGGCCTTGCCTGTGGTGGGGGGCGCCTGTGCCGCGGCGGCGTTTGCCGGAGGCGTGCTCAGTGCCCGAAAAGGGAGCTGGCCGTCCATGAGCGGAGCGATGGCGGTAGCCGGTGGATTGGCGCTGTGCATGGTGGCTGTGGGACTGACCTGGGAAGAGGGGATCGGAACGGGGGCTGTCATCCTGCTGGTCTGCTGCGCTGTGGGAGGACTGCTTGCTGGGTTTGTTGGAAGACGGCCGGGCCGCAGAGCGCGGGGGAGGACGCAGCGGCGCAAATTGTGAGTTTCGACAAAAATAGCGGCGGCGGATGGAGATCACCCATCCGCCGCCGCTGTGCGCTGTATTTTGACGAGGGAGGCGTATGGGCCAACAAATATGTGGTATCTGTTGCTTTTGGGTACAGGATATGGATGTTTTAAGTAAAAAAAGCACACGATTTCGCATTGGTTTATTAAGTTTACATAATTGTGTTTACATAACATTTTGTCATAAATTACAAAAAAAGAGAAGTTTTCGCAAATTCCTTGATAAATCGAGCAAATTGCACTATATTAAAATAATCAAGGATTTACGTCAACCGCCGGCATAATGCCTCTGCCTGCCGCATAAAGTGGCGTGGAGGTGAGGCGGTTGAAAGGAAAGGGCCGTGTTCCCGGCGGACAAGAAGGGGTTCCGCTGCCCCGGCTGGTCCTGCTGGCGGTGTTTTTTTTAGCGGGCGTTTTTTTGGGACAGGTTCTGGCACGCGCCGTTCCGGAGCGCACGGGCACAGAGCTGGAACAGTATCTGACGGGATTTGTACAGGTGGGAGCTGAGGGGCGGCAGGCAAAGACGCTGCTATCCGCGCTTATCATCTATTTCCGTTATCCTGTGGCGGCGTTTGTGCTGGGATTTGTCTCTGCCGGCGTGGTGCTGCTGCCAGCTGTCTCGGCGGTCTTTGGCTTTTTCCTCTCGTTTTCTGTCTGCTGTTTTACGGCCGCGTTTGGAGAGAACGGCGTTTTACTGGCCTTGGCGGTGTTCGGCTTTCGGTGCATGGTGACCATGCCGTGCTTTTTTTTGCTGGCAGCGCCCTCTTGGGGGCTTGCGGCTTCCCGCCTGTCTGTTGGGAGCGGCAGGCGGTCTGCCCCGCCGGTGTGCGGACGCAGCGGCTGGCTGCGCTTCGCTGCCGTGTGCGGTGTTTTGCTGGCCGGTGTTTGTGTGGAGTTGTTTTTGACGCCGTATTTTCTGCGGCTGGTCCTGGAACGGATCTTGATTTGAGGATGAAAGGGGGACACTACGATGCCCGAGGAGGATATTTCCCGGTATGGCGCGTATTTGCAGGGGGTAAAACACGCCTCGCAGAACACCGTCAGTTCCTATCTGCGGGATGTGACGCAGTTCTCCCATTATCTCTCTGAACGAGGATTTACCCTTCGCCAGGCGGACAGCGGCATGGTGCGGGATTATATGGACTGGATGCACCGGCATGGGAAGTCTGCTGCGTCGGTTACCCGGTTCCTGGCGTCCATCAAGTCTTTCTACGGCTTTTTGCTGTCGGAGGGAGAGGTGTCGGTCAATCCGGCAAAGGGCATCTCTGCGGACCGGGCGGAGCGGAAATATCCGGAGATCCTGACCGCCAAGGAAGTGGAGCTTTTTTTGGATCAGCCCCAGTGCGTGGACGCCAAGGGCTACCGTGACCATGCCATGCTGGAGCTGCTGTACGCCACCGGTATCCGGGTCAGTGAGCTGATTTCCCTGGACCTGCGGGACGTAAACCTGGCCGCGGGCTTCATCCGCTGTGCCAGCCGGGGAAGAGAGCGGATCATTCCCCTGTATCACGGCGCGGTAAAGGCGCTGCAGGACTATATCCGCAATATTCGTCCGGGCCTTGTGAGCGATGACGAGACGCAGGCGCTGTTTGTGAATATGAACGGCGAGCGTATGAGCCGTCAGGGCTTTTGGAAGATCATCAAGTATTACCAGGAAAAGGCGGGGATCCAGAAGGATATCACCCCCCACACGCTTCGCCATTCCTTTGCGGTGCATCTGCTGGAAAACGGTGCGGACCTGCGCTCCATCCAGGAGATGCTGGGCCATGCGGATATCTCCTCCACCCAGATTTATACCCATGTGGTAAAGAATCAGTTAAAGGACATCTATCAAAAAGCCCATCCAAGAGCGTAAAGCATCACACGCAAAAGCACGCTCCCGACCAACCGTCCCGGCCGGGTGTGTGCTTTTATTTTTTTGCCGGCAGGGAAAACAAAATCCCCGCCCCGAGACTCTAATGGATAGAAAGGAGGGCGGAGGCATGGATCGTGAGGAATTTGCGGAGCGTACACAACGGCTGAAAGAACGGCTGTACCGTACCGCGTATTTGTATCTGGGCAATGAGGCGGATGCCCTGGAGGCGGTGGACGAGGCAGTATATCTGGCTTTGCGGAGCCTGCGCAAGCTGCGGCAGGAGAACTTCTTTGAGACATGGCTGACCCGGATCCTGCTCAACGAATGTCACCGGGAGCTGCGGCGCCGCGCCCGGGTGAGCCCGTCGGAGACCCTGCCGGAGTCGGCCGGGCCGGACGCCTATGACCACCTTCCGCTGAAAGAGGCGGTGGAGCGGCTGCCGGAACCGCTGCGGGCGGTGGTGATCCTGCGCTATTTCACCGGCTATACCCAGTCGGAGACGGCTGCTGCGTTGGAGATCCCGCGGGGAACAGTGGCGACCCGCCAGCGGCGCGCCCTGGAGCTTCTGCGGCTGGATCTGGGAGAGGAGGGGACGAAATGACTCGCAATGAGGAGTATCAGCAGCTGCTAAAGCAGCTGGATAAAACACCGGCAGCGCTGGAGTATACGCTCCAGCGGGCGCAGGCAAGGGAAAAGGCATGCCGGCGCAAATGGCGGCTGCTGGGGGTGCCGGCCGGGAGTCTGGCAGTTTGCTTTACAGTGTTTGTGCTGCTGGTGAATTTGTTCCCGACCTTTGCTTATGCCTGCGGCGGCGTTCCCGTGCTGCGGGAATTGGCCAAGGCGGTGGCCTGGTCCCCCAGCTTATCCGCTGCGGTGGAGAACCAGTATGTGCAGCCTGTCGGGATGTCTCAGACAGAAAACGGCATCACCGCCACGGTGGAGTATGTGATCGTGGACCAAAAGCAGGTGAACATTTTCTTTACGCTGGAAGGCGAGTATGACTTCCTCTCTGCGGATCGGCTGACGTTGTCGCCGGTGCAGAAGTGTTCCATTCTGGGGGCGGATTTCCGGCAGCCGCCGGGAACGCTGCTGTGCTTTACGCTGGACTACGGAGAAGGAAATGTGCCGGATGGATTCACCATGACGTTCCCGGTTTTCGGGGAACAGAACGGGGAGGAGGATGCCCCTGCTCCTTTGGAACGGTCCTACGAGGAGGAAATGCTCTCTCCGGAGGAAGAGCCGGAGCGGGAGATCCTGGCGGAGTTTACATTTGATCTGCGCTTTGACCCTACCTATACGGCTCAGGGGGAACGGATCTCTGTCCAGAGAAAGGTTGAGTTGGACGGACAGATACTCACAGTCACAGAGGCGGAGGTGTATCCCACCCATGTACGGGTCCATATTGTTGGGGCGGAGGAGAACACGGCCTGGCTGAAAGGACTGGAGTTTTATTTGGAGGATGAGAACGGCAACCGGTTCGAGGCGATCTCCAACGGAGTGGTGGCCAGCGGGGATTCGGACACCCCGGCCAATGTGTCCTTCCGGCTGGAGAGCACGTATTTCAGCCGCAGCGAGCACCTGACGCTGCATATTACCGGTGCCGAGTGGCTGGACAAAGCCCGCGAACGGGTGGAGATCGATCTGAAAAATCAGACGGCGCCCTGGCTCCCGGAGGGCGTGACACTGCGGGAGGCGAGAGAGTATCCCGATGGGTGGACGCTGCAGTTTACGGTGGAAAAAGGGATCCAAAAGCAGCCATTCTCCATGACGTTCTATGATGAAGGCGGACAGTCCCATGAAATGGGAAGCCAGGGGTTCTCGGTTTCTGAGGAGGAAGATTCTGCTTTGTATGTGCCGCTGCCGGATTACCATGAGGACCGGGTGTGGCTGGAAGCCCATTATTCCCGCTTTACCCAGGAAAACGTGCCCGTCTCTATTCCTATCAAATGACCGGAAAAGGGCGCTCGCTTTTGCGGGCGTCCTTTTTTCTGTTGCGCAATCCGGTGAAATTTGCTATACTAACAAAGAATGTAAACTGGAGGAGGAGCACCATGCGCATTTTGGGAATTGACCCGGGGTATGCCACGATCGGCTTTGGCATGGTGGAATCCAGCGGGGCGCAGGTACGCATGGTGACTTATGGAGCCATCACTACACCGGCGGGACTGCCCCTTTCCAGACGGCTCTATCAAATCGGCACGGATATGGAGGAGCTGATCGGGAAACTGCATCCGGATGTGATCTCTATCGAGGAGCTGTTTTTCAACACCAACATCACCACCGGTATTGCGGTGGCCCATGGACGCGGCGTTATTTTGTATGCCGCGGAAAAGTGCGGCATCCCGCTGTATGAATATACGCCCGGGCAGGTGAAGCTGGCGGTGACCGGCTATGGAAAGGCGGAAAAGCGGCAGGTGATGGACATGACCCGGCGGCTTTTGAAGCTGCGGGCGGTACCCCGTCCGGATGATGCAGCAGACGCTTTGGCGTTGGCGATCTGCCATGCAAGGAGTTTTACTTCACGGCTTCCGCAGCGCAATGATGTGCGGGAAACTATCTAAGGAGAAAGCCATGTTTTATTATTTGGAAGGAACGGTGGCGGAACTGCTGCCCTATCTGGCGGTCATCGACTGCGGAGGTGTGGGGTATGCCTGCAAGACCACGAATAACACGCTGTCCCATTTGAAAAAGGGGCAGAAGGGGAAGGTCTATACCTATTTAAATGTAGGGGAAGGTGTGTTTGATCTGTATGGCTTTGCCACGCAGAGCGAGCTCCACACGTTTCGGATGCTGCTGGGCGTGTCCGGTGTAGGACCCAAGGCGGCGCTGGCCATCCTCTCTACCGGAACGCCGGATGCGCTGGCCATGGCCATTATCACCGGGGATGAAAAGACGCTGACGGCAGCGCCTGGCATCGGCAAAAAAATTGCCCAGCGGATCATCCTGGAGCTGAAGGATAAGCTGGCTAAGGAGTCCGCGGCCACGGGGCTGGATTTTTCCGGCAGCGATACACCTGTGAATGCGGTTTCCTTTACAAACAAGGCGTCCGAGGCGGCACAGGCACTGGCTGTGCTGGGGTATTCCAGCGCGGAGGTGGCTGTGGCGCTGAAAGGCGTGGATGTGGAAAATCTGCCGCTGGAGGAGATCATCCGCCAGAGTCTGAAAAAGATGGTGAAATAGCGATGAATGAAAAAATATTGGGATTCGTCCTGGCTATTGCTGCCGCCGGCGCGGCACTGCCGGCGGCACTGTTCGGCCTGCGCTTTCAGGTGCTGCGGCATAAGAAGCGGAGCGGCACGGAGCTGTCGGACACAGAGCGGAAGCTGCTGGTGAAAAACGCCGTCATCTTTGTGGTGTGCCTGCTGGCGGTATACGGCCTCGGTTTTGCCAGCATCCGCTGTTTTCGGTAAAGAGGAGGTCGGCGATTTTTGAGCATCGACTTTGGAAATGATATTTATGAGGAGCCTCTGGTAGCCAAGACGTTTTTGCAGGAAGACGCTCAGGAGGGGTCCCTGCGGCCCAAGACGCTGCGGGAGTACATCGGCCAGGAGAAGGCCAAGGAGAATCTTGCAGTGTTCATCGAGGCTGCCCGCAGGAGAGAGGAGGCACTGGATCATGTGCTGCTCCACGGCCCGCCCGGTTTGGGCAAGACCACGCTGGCGGGGATCATTGCCCAGGAGATGGGCGTGGGGATCCGCATCACATCCGGTCCGGCCATTGAGAAGCCCGGTGATCTGGCGGCACTTTTGACCAACCTCAGCGAAGGGGACATCTTGTTTGTAGACGAGATCCACCGGCTCAACCGCTCCGTGGAGGAGATCCTGTATCCCGCCATGGAGGACTATGCCCTGGATATCATTGTGGGTAAGGGCCCGTCGGCCAACTCCATTCGGCTGGACCTTCCCAAGTTTACGCTGATCGGTGCCACAACCCGGGCAGGACAGCTGTCCGCACCTTTGCGGGACCGGTTCGGTGTGACGCTGCGGCTGGAGCTCTATACGCCGGAGGAGCTGGCGAAGATCGTTACCCGCTCGGCGGGGATTTTGAATGTGGACATCGTGCCGGAGGGTGCCTACGAGATCGCGCGGCGCAGCCGGGGCACGCCCCGGATCGCCAACCGCATGCTGCGGCGGGTGCGGGATTTTGCCCAGGTCAAAGCGGACGGTGTCATTACAGAAAAGGTGGCGGATGAGGCCCTGTGCGCGCTGGAGATCGACCAGCTGGGGCTTGACAGTGTGGACCGCCGCATGATGAGCGCCATCATCGACCACTACGGCGGCGGCCCGGTGGGACTTGAGACCCTCTCTGCCACCATCGGAGAGGAGTCCGTGACACTGGAGGATGTGTACGAGCCGTATCTGATGCAGCTGGGCTTCATCACGCGGACGCCCCGGGGCCGGTGCGTGACGCAGAAGGCGTACCGCCATCTGCACCGGGCGGTGCCGGGCGGCATGGCGCCTCAGTCGCCTATGGATCAGCTCACCCTGGACTGAGGCGAGCATGATTGCCCTATCTGAAACAGGTAAAGAGGAACCATACGAAACTTTAATTCGGAAAGGATCTTTTGAATATGGGAAAGCTTTTTGGAACCGACGGTATCCGCGGCGTTGTAGGGGAGAACCTGACAGCTGATATGGCCTTTCGAGTAGGGCAGGCCGTTGCCACGGTTTTGAAGGAAGACAAGGGCAGCCGGCCCACTGTGGTCATCGGCAAGGATACCCGCGTCTCTTCGGATATGCTGGAAGCCGCGCTGGTGGCAGGCATTTGCTCCGTGGGCGGCGATGTCAAGCCTGTGGGGACCATCCCCACGCCCGCTGTGGCGTATCTGGCCGTGCGGGAGAAGGCGGACGCGGGCATCGTGATCTCTGCCTCCCACAACCCTTATGAACACAACGGCATCAAGGTGTTCAGCGGAGAGGGCTACAAGCTCTCCGACGCGGTGGAGGAGCGGATCGAGGCCCATATCCTCTCGGACGCGCCCATGACGCAGGTGACCCGCGGGGAGATCGGCCGCTGCCACCATGGCAGCGAGGCGCTGCGGGAGGAGTATATCGACTTCGTGGCATCTACCATTGAAAGCGATCTTTCCGGTCTGAAGATCCTGTGCGACTGCGCCAACGGCGCCTCCAGCGCCACGGCACCTGCCCTGTTTGCCCGTTTCAAGGCCAAGACGGATTTCATCCATACAGAGCCGGACGGCGTGAATATCAACAACGGCTGTGGCTCCACGCACCTGGAAAAGCTCGCGGCTGCTGTGGTGGCAGGGGGCTATGACGTCGGTGTGGCTTTTGACGGCGACGCGGACCGCTGCCTGCTGGTGGACGAAAACGGCCAGACCATCGACGGCGACAAGGTGATGGCGGTGTGCGCCACGGACATGAAGCGCCGTGGGGTGCTCAACGGTGACACCATCGTGGCCACCGTCATGAGCAATCTGGGCCTGCACGAGTTCTGCCGCAACCATGGTCTCAACCTGGTCTGCACTGCCGTGGGTGACCGCAATGTGCTGGAGGAGATGCTGCGCCATGATTACCGTATCGGCGGCGAGCAGTCCGGCCACACGATTTTCACCGCGCTGGAGACCACTGGTGACGGCGAGGTGACGGCACTGCAGTTTTTGCAGGTACTCTCCGCCTCCGGCAAGAAGGCTTCGGAGCTGGCTTCCTGCTGCGCTACCTATCCGCAGGTGCTGGTGAATGTGGAAGTGCCGCACAGCGGCGGCGTCAAGGAGAAGATCATGGCCTCTGATGCGCTGAAGGAAGCGGTCAAGCAGGAAGAGGACGCGCTGGGCGGCGAGGGCCGCGTGCTGGTCCGCCCCTCCGGTACGGAGGCGCTGATCCGTGTCATGGTGGAGGCAAAGACGCAGGAAATTGCTTCCGATGTAGCCCAGCGGCTGGTGAATTTTATAAAATCACTAAAAATTTGAGGATTCGTCCCGCTGTTTTTGATAATTTGCTTGACATTTTGCTGGATGGACGGGTATAATACAGTATGTTCAGTTTGAAAGAACAACCATCCCAGATTTTGGAAAGGCAGGACGACGAGTCCCTGTGCCGCCTGGCAGCGTCTGGAAGCCGGGAGGCGGAGGAGATCTTGGTCTGCCGATATACGCGACTGGTCCGCACCTGTGCCCGCCCGTTCTTTCTGATCGGCGGCGACAGTGAGGATCTGACCCAAGAGGGGATGGTAGGCCTCATCAAAGCCGTTCGGGAGTACGACGCGGAAAAAGCGGCATCCTTCCGGACCTTCGCAGAAGTCTGCATTAGAAACCGGCTGTATTCGGTTCTCCGCGCAGCAGCGCGGGATAAGCATTCACCGCTGAACCAGTCGGTCCCTCTGGATCCGCCCTTCTTTGATAGCAATTCCTACACCTCCGGTACCAACGATCTGGCCCAGGGAAACCCTGAGACGTTTTTGATCGACCGGGAACATACCGCGGCTCTTTTGGCCGGTGTCCGGAAACAGCTGTCCGAATTTGAAGCGAAGATTTTGGGGTACTATTTAGATGGCCTTTCATGCAGGGAAATTGCCGGCCTGGTCGGCAAGCCCCCCAAGTCCGTGGACAACGCCGTGCAGCGTATTCGGCGCAAGGTGGCACGGCAGCTCATTTCCGGCGAACTCAGCGAGAGCTGAACGCAATATATTTTTCTTTTCAAAGAGAGGGTAAAATCATGTACGAAGACAAGACTTTAGTGTGCAAAGAGTGCGGCCAGGAGTTCGTGTTCACCGCCGGTGAGCAGGAGTTCTACGCAGAGCGCGGCTTCCAGAACGAGCCCC
>CAUWEK010000053.1:0-11873 GCA_963557435.1 uncultured Dysosmobacter sp. | reverse complement strand
GTGCGCTCGGTGACGGTGACCAGCATGATGTTCATGATGCCGATGCCGCCCACCACCAGCGAGATGGCGGCGATGCCCGCCAGGATGTAGATGATCATGTTCACCATGGAGTTCATCTCATCCACCAGCTCGGCCATGCTGGTGACCGTGTAGGCGCTGTCATCGGAAAAGACGCTGTACAGCTCCTGCTCCACCAGGGCCTTGGCCTGGGAGATCTGGTCCGTATTCTGCACGGTGATGACATAGCTGGAGATGGTGCCGGTGAAGCTCAGCCGGGCGGCGGTGGAGTAGGGCACATAGATGCAGTCGTCACTGCCGCCCTCCTCCAGCTCCGACCCCTGCTGGGCCAGCACGCCCACGATGGAAAACGAGGTGCCGCCGATCTTGATGGTCTGGCCCACGGCGCTGCCGCCGAAGTAGGCCTGGTTCAGATACTCGCCCACCACACAGACCTTCTTGCGGTTTTTCATATCCGTATACTGAAGGCCCCGGCCCTGGGACACCTCATAGCCCTTCATGGAAAAATAGTCCTCACTGACGCCGGTGGTGGAGGTGGAAGAGAGGGTGTCGCTGCCGATCTTCACGCTGCTCATCATGCTCACCGTGGGGGAGATGGCCTTGAGCATGTCGCTGTGCTCATCCACCATGGCATACATATCCTCCTCGCTGACGCTGCGGGAGGAGCCACGGCCCATGACCATCACCGTCAGGGAATCGGTGCCCATGTCGGCGAAGCTCTGCTCGATGTAGCCCTGCATGCCGCTGCCAAGGCCCACGATGACGATGACGGCGGTGACGCCGATGATGATGCCCAGCATGGTCAAAAACGTGCGCATCTTGCTGGAGCGGATGTTCTTCAGCGCCAGGAGGAACGTCTCGGAAAAGCTCATTGGGCACCTCCTCTCCCGGCAAGGCCCGGCGTGACCACCGCCCGGGGATCCTGGGCGTCGCCGTCATAGACCACATGGCCGTCCTCCAGGCGGATGATCCGCTGGGCCTGGACGGCGATGGAGTTGTCGTGGGTGATGAGCACCACGGTGTTGCCCGCCGCGTGGAGCTGCTGGAGCATAGTGAGGACCTCCCGGCCCGTGTGGGAGTCCAGGGCGCCGGTGGGCTCATCGGCCAGAATGACCGCCGGGTCCCCGGCCAGGGCCCGGGCGATGGACACCCGCTGCTGCTGGCCGCCGGAGAGCTGAGCGGGCTTGTGGCGCAGCTTGTCGCCCAGGCCCACCAGCTCCAGCGCCAGCTTGGCCCGCTCCCGCCGCTCCGCCTTGGGCATGCCCGCGTACATAAGGGGCACCTCCACGTTTTCCAGCAGCGTGAGCTTTGGCAGCAGATTATACTGCTGGAAAATGAAGCCCAGCATCTTGTTGCGGATGGCCGCCAGCTGGTTTTTGTTCATCTGTCCCACGTCCTGGCCGTCCAGCAGGTAGGTGCCGGAGGTGGGGACATCCAGGCAGCCGATGATATTCATGCAGGTGGACTTACCGGAGCCGGACTGGCCCACGATGGCCACGAACTCCCCCTTCTGAATGGAAAAGGAGATGTGGTCCGCCGCCCGGACGGTGCTCTCACCCATCTGGTAGAACTTGCATACGTCCTGGAATTCGATCAGCGCGCTCATCCTCTGGGCCCTCCGCCGCCTGCGCCGCTGGGGCCGCCGCTGACCATCATGGCGCCGCCGCCCATGCCCATGGCGCCGCCCATCATCATGGACATACCGCCGCCGGAGGAGGTGGGGATATAGGCCACGGTGTCCCCCTCCTGCAATCCGGAGAGGATCTCGATGTAGCTGTCGTCACTGACGCCCGTCTCCACGGACACGTACACATAGCCCTCGGGGGCCTCCTGGTCCAGGGCATTGGCCGCGCTGGGGGAGTCTGCGGTGATGAGCACCGTATCGCCCCGGTTCACAGCGCCGGAGGGGATGGCCAGCACGTCCTCAGCCTGGTCCAGCACGATCTCGGCGTCCACGTTCATGCCCGGCAGCAGCCCGTCTGTCTCGTCGATGCGGACGGTGACGGGGTAGGTGGTGATGCCGCCGGCGGTGGTGCCCGCCACGGACACCCGGGTCACCGTGCCGGTGTAGGTCTTGCCCTCCACGGCGTCGGCGGTGATCTCCACCGTCTGGCCCACGGCCACGGAGCCGATGTCCAGCTCGTCGATGTTCATGGTCATCTCCAGATAGCTCAGGTCATAGATGGTGCACAGCGTACCGGAAGAGCCGCCCTCCACCTTGTCGCCGGCCTTGGCGGTCTTGGTGACCACGGTGCCGGAGATGGGCGCGGTGATTTGATAGTCCTCCAGCTTATCCGCCGCGGTCTGGACGCTGCTCTGGGCGTTTTCCAGGTTGATGCGGGCGTTTTCGATCTGATTGTCCACGCTGTCGCCGGTGATGGTGCAGATCCGGTCCCCGGCGGAGATGGAGTCGCCCGCCAGGAAGTTCAACCCGCTGATCTTACCGGAGGCCTCGGCAGTGACAACGCTGCTCTCGCTGATCTGGATGGGGGACTCACCGTAGCTGACATAGCTGCCGATGGAGGCGCTGGCAGTATAGCTGGCCGTGATCAGTCCCGGGTTGACCGCCTTGACCCGGACCGTGGTGAGCATCATGCCGTTGTCAGAGACCATCTCTCCCTGGGATACGGCGGACACGGTGCCCGTGAGGGTGCCGGCCAGGCCGTCGATGAAGATGGTGGCCGTCTGACCCACATAGAAATCCGCGCTGTCCGCATAGGCGAAAAGGAAATCGATGTAGATGTTGTTGTCTCCCACGATCTTCAAAAGCTCCGTGCCGGCGGAGACGGTGTCGCCGTTGCGGACATACACCTCGCTGATGGTACCGGTCAGATCCGCCTCCGGATACTTGGCGGCCACCGCCTGGTCATAGCTGCTCTTGGCCTGGGAATAGCTGTTTTGCGCCTGGGTCTGGCTGCTGGAGGCGTCGGAGGCGTCCAGGGTGTACAAAAGCTGCCCTTCTTCCACCAGGTCCCCCTCTTCAAACGTGTCCGAGAGGACCTCCGCGGACACCAGGGTGCTCACCGTGTAGGCGTTGGCCGGCTCCAGCGTACCGCTGGAGCTGAGGGAGTTGGTGATGGAGCGCCGCTGGACCTGTTCTTGCTGATAGGTGATCTCCGTGGCGGCGGCCTCCGGCGTCCGCAGACGGCTCCAGCCGAAGCCGCCTGCGGCCACGGCCACCACCAGCACCAGCGCGATCCACTTCTTCTTTCCCTTGATGCCGTTCCATTTCCACCGCCGCCGCTTGGGCGCCGGATCATCCGCACGGGAGGGCGATTCTAGCAGTTTTTCATCCATTTCTTGCCGTTCCTTTCTATGGGTTCTCTGTGAAAATCCGGTTTCAGCTTAACCGGGAAAGCTAAAACAAAGCTGAAAGGAACGGGGCCATTCCGGATATTTTTCTTAAATTTTTCCTGTTTTTTTGCATCGGGACAAAAAACCGGACGGCGCAGTGCGCCGTCCGGTCCTCCTGATTTCCATCACGCCGCGGCCTTCCTGGGGCATACGCGCTCCGCCGCCACACACAAAAGCGCGGTGACCGCCATGTCCACCAGGGTATAGCCCACGGGGATATCCACATACATCAACAGCCGGTAGAGCACAAAGCCCACCAGCCAGATCCCCAGGTTCCGGCCGTCCACGTCACGGGACGCACCCTCCCGCCGCAGCAGGAAGAAGTCCGCGATCTGCACCGCCGCCATGGGGGCGAACACGGAGCCGATCAGATACAAAAAGCCCGTGATGTCGTCCATGGGGAACAGCATGGCCGCCGCCGTGCCCACCGCGGTCACCGCCACCGCCGTCCACTTTCCGTTGATCCCGGCGCTGAGCGACTCGGCGGAGATGCCCGCCGACCAGGCGTCCAGGAACGTGGTGGTGACGGTGGACAAAACCAGGATCACCAGCGCCGCCAGGCCCAATCCCGCCTTGACCATGATGACGGCGATATCACTCTCGCCGGTATAGAGCGCGGCGCCCATGCCGATGAAGTACATCCAGCAGGACACGGCGCCGTAGGTCAGGGTGCTGGCCACCGTGGCCTGGAAGGGCTTTTCCGCCTCCCGGGTATAGTCGGCCACCAGCGGCAGCCAGGAAAGCGGCATGGCCACCGCCAGCTCCACCGCCGCGCCGAAGCTCAGCGAGCCGTCTCCCGCCGCACCGGACGCGCCGGAGAAGAAGATCACCTTGCACAGCACCAGCGTCAAAACCAGCAGCGCCGCCATGGCCACCTTGTTGATGCCCCCCAGATTGGTCACGCCCACCAGGATCCACACCGCGATGAGCCCGCCGATCACCAGGCACCAAAGCCAGTGGCCCCCGGCAAAGATGCCGCCCACCGCCAGGGCGCCGTCATAGATCATGATGGCCGTCCAGCCCAGCAGCTGCAGCACGTTCAAAAAGGCGAACAGCAGCCCGCCCCTGCGGCCGAAGGACAGCTTCACCGTCTCCATGGCGCTGCGGCCCGTGCGCGCGCCGATGAGGCCCGCCAGGAAAAACATGGCGCAGCCGATCACATGGCCCAGCAAAATGGCCGCCGTGCCCCGGGCCAGGCCCAGGGCGGCAAAGGACGTGCCCGTCAGGATCTCCGCGATGGAAATGCCGGCGCCGAACCAGATGAGGCTCATCTGAAACGTCGAGGTTTTTTTCATACCCGCTCCTTTCTCACACAAGGCCCGCTCCGCGGGCAGCGGTCCTCAGTCCCGCTGCTCCCAGGCCATGTCCCAGAAGGAGGATTCATACCGGGAGCAGGCGGTGAAGACCTCCTCCAGGTACTTGAGCTGGGGCTCCGTGTAGTCCGCCGTCAGCCGCTCCAGCATGTCCTTGAGGATCACGTTGTTGCCGGTGTAGCGATCGGTGATGTAGCCCCGCACCCACCGTCCGTACAGGGGATGGTCGGGCGCGTCGGGCCGCTCTTCCACGATCTTGCGGGCGATGACCTCATAGCTGTACGCGCAGGAGAAGATGGCCGTCAGCACCTCCGCCTCGCCGCCCTTGTAGGCCACGCTGAGCATGTAGGAGGTGTAGGAGCGGTTGTCCTGGGCGATGGGCGTGCGGTCCAGCTCCTCCTGAGTGATGCCGAACATGCCCATGTAGCCGTTGTGGACGTTCACCTCGCCGTCCAGGATGGCCTGGATGTACTTGGCGAAGAGCTTCATGACCTCTACGCTCTTGCTCTTGGCCACGCCCACGGCAAACACCTTGGTATAGTCCATCAGATACCAGTAGTCCTGAATGATGTAGCGCCGGAATTTTTCCACATCCAGCGTGCCGTCCCGGAGTCCCCGGACGAAGGGCTTTTCATGATACCCCGCCCAGATGTCCTCCGTTGCTTTCAGCAGCCGTTCCACCGTGCTCATGCCACGCCTCCTTTTTTCACCATGGCCCGCCGCATGATGCCCAGCGGCAGGGCCGTCACGATCACAATGCTCAAAATACCCTCCACCAGGCGGGAGGAGTTATACACCAGGCTGTAGCCCCAGGCGCCCCAGCCGTCCCAGGCGTTCTGGGAGTAGAAGATCACGCCGCTGAGCACATGGCCCCAGCACCGCAGCGCCACAGCCACCGCCATGCCGCACACGGCCTTCCACCGCTTGTCCGCGCCGAACACGCCGGCGTAGCCCAGGCAGGAAAAGCACACCAGCTGCTGGACGAAGATCTGGGCCCAGTGGACCGCCTCCCAGCCGGGAATGAGGATCATGGCCAGAATGCCGCACACCCAGCCCGTCAGCATGGCCAGGCGATGGTCATACACCAGTGCCAGCAGCATCAGGGGGATCCAGGACCCGCAGGTGATGTTGGAGCCGGTGGGCAGGGGAATGCGGATGGTGGCCAGCACCAGCGTCAGGGCGCACACCACGCCTCCCAGGCACAGCGCCCGGGTATCCAGCTTCACGCCCCGGCAAAGCCACACCGTCACCACCAGATATGCCACGGCAAATACCGCGGCGATGACGGAAGAGATCATTCCACGAACGCTCCCTTCAGGTCAAACATGTGGTCCATGGGGCCGGAGCCGCGGCCCAGGTCCAGCTGGGCGGCCAGGGCGCCGGAGAGATAGGCCTTGGCCCGCTCCACGGATGCCGCCAGGTCGTGGCCCTTGGCCAGGTTGGAGGCGATGGCGCTGGAGAGGGTGCAGCCGGTGCCGTGGGTATTGGGGTTGTCGATGCGCCGGCCCATGAACCACCGGGCCTGGCCGTCCTTCCACAAAAGGTCGTTGGCGTCGTTGAGCTGGTGACCGCCCTTGCACAAAACGGCGCAGCCGTAGCGCTCACTGATGATCCGGGCGGCAGTGGTCATGTCCTCCGCCGTGCGGATATCCATGCCGGCGAGGATCTCCGCCTCCGGGATGTTGGGGGTGAGGACCTCCGCCAGAGGCAGCAGGCACTCCTTCATGGCGTCCACCGCGTCCTCCCGCAAAAGCCGGGCGCCGGAGGTGGCCACCATGACCGGGTCCACCACGATGTGCTTTGCGCCGTAGTGCCGGAGCTTTTCGGCGATGACGCGGATCAGCTCCGCCGAGGAGACCATGCCGATCTTCACCGCGTCGGGGAAAATATCCGTGAACACGGCGTCCAGCTCCGCGGCCAAAAAGGCGGGGGTGGCCTCCTGAATGTCTGTGACGCCGGTTGTGTTCTGGGCGGTGAGGGCCGTGACGGCACTCATGGCGAATACGCCGTTGGCCGTCATGGTCTTGATGTCCGCCTGGATCCCGGCGCCTCCGCTGGAGTCGCTTCCAGCGATCGTCAATGCTGTTTTCATGTCGATGCTTCCTTTCTGCATTGAAGTTTTATTCCGCGATGCAAGGTGGTGCCCCCAATGCACCGCGCGTCGGAAATCCCCCCTGCCGCTTACCGGACGGGAAATTTCCTCCTTCTTCGGCAAAAGCGGGGCTTTCGCCGAGTTGGGACAAAAATTATATTTTCTTACCGGGCGATCTGCTCCGCCAGGTCCCGGAGCTCCCGGGCCGCCGCGGCCACGTCCTTTTGGGCGAACAGGGCGGATACCACCGCCACACCGGAAAGGCCGCAGCCGGAAAGCTCCAGGATGTTGTCACGGCCGATGCCGCCGATGGCCACCACCGGGATGTCCACCGCCGCCGTCACGGCCCGGATCACGTCGTGGCCAACGGGCTTGGCGTCGGTCTTGGTGCCGGTGACGAAGGCCGCGCCCACGCCCAGGTAGTCCGCACCGGCGGCCTGGGCCGCCTGGGCCTCCGCCACAGAGTGGGTGGAGACGCCGATGATCTTGTCCGGCCCCAGCAGCGCCCGGGCCCGGCCCGCCTCCAGATCCTCCTGGCCCACATGGACGCCGTCGGCGCCCACGGCGGCGGCGATGTCCACGTTGTCGTTGATGATGCTCACCACGCCCCGGCGGCGGCAAAGGGCCACGAAGCGCTCCGCCAGGCGCAGAAATTCCTCCCGGGAGGCGTGCTTTTCCCGCAGCTGCACGATGCCCGCGCCGCCGTCGATGGCTGCTTCGATCTGGGCGAAAAAGGTGTCCTCGTCCGCCGCCCAGGCCCGGTCCGTCACGGCGTAGAGCCGCATCTGCTGGTGTGTAAGCTTCATAGTTCGCTCCTCCAAAAAAACAAAAATCCGCAGACACCCGATGTTGGGCAGCCTGCGGCGCAAAGCACACTATTTCCCTCCGTTGGCATGATCCAAATCAGGTCTAGGGTCGAGGCCTTGCAGCCTCCTCTCAGCCCGCGCCAGCGGACTCCCCGTTTTTTAACGAAAACATCATACGCTCCTTTCCCCGCCTTTGCAAGCCCTCTTGACAATCTTTGGCGAAAATGCAATAATATTCGGCGGAAAACAGGGGAGCCCCCGGGCTGAGAGGGAGCGAACGCTCCGACCCTTTGACCTGATGTGGGTAATGCCACCGTAGGGACATCGCAAAGCTTGAACGGCGAGGCCCCCGTGGCCTTGCCGTTTTCCACTTCTTTGGAGAAAGGATGTGTAAGGGAGAATACCTGCGGCGCCCCGGTCTTCCGGGAGCGGACAGAGGGGGAGCGCCCTGTGTCCGGGCCAACCACACAGCGATGGGAAGCCGTGTTCCGGCGTGAGAGGAGGCCAGCAAGCCTCGACCGAAGTTTCCACCCACAGGCGGAGTGTACGCCTGTGCCTTGCCATGCAAGGGGAAAACGCTGTGTACATTCCGTTTTCTCCCTGCCGATCTTCCATTTCAAAGGAGCTTGATCTTATGAAGAACACCTCTGTGAAAAAGCTGGCCCTGGCCGGCATGCTGTGCGCCGTGGCCGTGGCCGGCAGCACCTTTTCCTTCCCCGTCTTTTCCAGCAAGTGCGCCCCTGTGCAGCACATGGTGAACATCCTGTGCGCCGTGTTCCTGGGCCCGGGCTACGGCCTGGGCGTTGCGTTCGTGGCAAGCCTTCTGCGCAACCTCCTGGGCCTTGGCAGCCTTTTGGCCTTCCCCGGCAGCATGTGCGGCGCCCTTTTGTGCGGCCTCATGTATAAAAAGACCATGAACCTGCCCGCCACCCTCTGCGCCGAGGTCTTCGGCACCGGCATCATCGGCGGCCTTTTGTCCTACCCCATCGCCATCGCCTTCATGGGCGTGGTGGCCGGCACCATCGGCTACACCGCCTATGTGGTGCCGTTCCTGGTGTCCACCGTGGGCGGCAGCATCATTGCCGGCGCCCTGGTGCTGGCCCTGAAGTCCAGCGGCGCCCTCAAGTCCATGCAGTCCGCCCTGGAGCACTAAAAGCGTTTCGTGACCGTTTGAAAGAAGGAGCCCCCATGTCCATCCTCACCCCCCTGGACGCCCTGCGCCGCCGTCGTCCCCTGGTGCACTGCGTATCCAACATCGTCACCGCCAACGACTGCGCCAACGTGCTGCTTGCCGCCGGCGCCAGCCCCATCATGGCCCAGGCCATGGAGGAGATGGCCGAGATCACCGCCGGGTGCGACGCCACCGTCCTCAATACCGGCACGCCGGAGGGTGCTGGCCGCTGGGACCTTTGCCGCCTGTGCGGCGCTCTGGCCGCCAAGGACCACCAGCCGGTGGTGCTGGACCCGGTGGGCGTGGGCGCCTCCGCCTTTCGCCTTGCGGGGGTGGAGTCGCTGCTGGAGGCATTCACCCCCACGCTGGTGCGGGTGAACCTGGGGGAGGCCCAGGCCCTGCTGCACCAAAGAAGCCGGGAGCGGGGCGTGGACAGCGCCGACGCTGAGGAAAAAGAGCATCTTGCCTGCGCCGCGGCCCTGGCCCGAAAGTTTCAGACCACCGTGCTGCTCACCGGGGCGGCCGACATCGTCACCGACGGCGTCCGGGCCTGGCGGGTCCTGGGCGGCAGCCATTCCATGGCCCGCATCACCGGCGCCGGGTGCATGCTCTCGGCCCTGTGCGGCGCTTTCTGCGCCGCCGAAGAGGACGCTGCAAAGGCGGCCGTGGCCGCCGCCGCTTTCTGGAAGGCCTGCTCCCGCCGGGCGGAAGCGTCCGCCGCGGCCCTGGGCCCCGGCCATTTCCACATGGCGCTGCTGGACGCCGCCGGTACCCTCACCGCCGCCGAAGCGGAGACCCTGTCCGCAGTGGAGCCGCTGGAGCTGTAAAATTCGTCCGCAAAACGAGGACTGCCAAAAGCGGTCCTCGTTTTTGTCATATCCGCCCCCGGCGCGGCGTAAGGTTGTCCCGGGAGGTGAGGCCATGAAGAGGCCATCGCTGAAAAACACCCTGCGCCGTCTGGAGGCGCTGACCCTGGCCGCAGGCACACTGTATCTGACCGCTGTCACCGCCGGAAGCGACACCGCCGTCTCCGCCGTACAGGCCCTGGCCCGGTCCTCGCCTCTGGGGGCGGTGCGCTGGGAGCTGGGAGATCTTTGGACAGCGGACACGCTGTCCGCCGCGGCGGTGCTGACCATTTCCCAGTCGCCGCTGCTGCTCTCCGCCCGGGCGGATGTGGCGGAGCTGTGGCAAAAGCGGCAGGGAGAGACCCCCGCCGAGGATAACCCCGACGGGGAAGACATCGTCACCGAGCCGGTGGAGGAGACGCCCCTGGACGCGCCGAACGCCCCGGACAACGGGGTGGAGGCCCGGACTCTGGTGCCCACGGACCCCAGCGGCTACACCGTCTGCGGACGGGCCTACATCACCAACAGCACGGACCACACCCTCTCCGTCACGGAGCTGGGGGAGCTGTTTGACGCGGAGCTGACGGGGGAGGGCCCCCAGATCCTTATCGTCCACACCCACGGCAGCGAGTCCTACACCCCCGCCGGGGACGTGGACGTGGTCTGGTCCGGCGACCACCGCACCACCGACAGCCGCTACAACGTGGTGGCCGTAGGCGACGCCATGGCGGAGGTTTTTTCCGCCGCGGGCATCAGCGTGCTCCACGACCGGACCCTCTACGACTACCCGGCCTACTCCGGGGCCTACGACCGCTCCCTTGCGGCCATCGAGAGCTATCTTGCCCAGTACCCCACCATCTCCTTCATTCTGGACGTGCACCGGGACGCCATCGAGGACAGCGCGGGCAACCAGTACAAGGTGGTCTCCGATATCGACGGCCAGACCTCCGCCCAGATGACGCTGGTGGTGGGCAGCGACGGAAGCGGATTGAGCCACCCGGACTGGATGGAGAACCTGAAGCTGGCGGTGGCCCTGCAAAACCAGCTGCTCCAGGACTATCCCACCCTCATGCGGCCGATCCTGCTGCGAAACTCCCGCTACAACCAGCACGCCACCACCGGGTCCCTTCTGGTGGAGGTGGGCGCCGCGGGCAACTCGCCGGAGGAGGCGTATCTTGCGGGCACTTTGTTTGCCCAGGGCATGGTGGAGCTTCTGGAGGGGCGGAGCAAATAGGCAAAAAAAGAGACGGGAGATCCCGTCTCTTTTTTGTTTCAGCGCATGACCGCGCCCAGATCGGCGCTGGAGACCATGCGGGCATAGCGGCTGAGCCAGCCGGTTTTCACCTTGGGCTCCGGAGCCGTCCACGCCGCCCGGCGGCGAGAGAGCTCCTCCTCCGATACCTCCAGGGTGATGGAGGCGGCGGGGATGTCGATGGTGATGGCGTCCCCCTCCCGCACCAGGCAGATGGGGCCGCCTGCCGCCGCCTCGGGGCTCACATGGCCGATGGAGGCGCCCCGGGAGGCGCCGGAGAAGCGTCCGTCGGTAATGAGGGCCACGGTCTTGTCCAGCCCCATGCCGGCAAGCGCCGAGGTGGGGTTGAGCATCTCCCGCATACCCGGGCCGCCGCTGGGGCCCTCGTAGCGGATGACCACCACGTCCCCGGGCACGATCCTGCCGGCGTAGATGGCGGCGATGGCGTCCTCTTCGCCGTCGAACACCCGGGCCGGGCCCGTGTGGCGCAGCATCTCCTCGGCCACGGCGCTGCGCTTGACCACGCAGCCGTCGGGGGCCAGGTTGCCCCAGAGGATCTGGAGGCCGCCGGTGGGGCTGAAGGGGCGGTCGATGGGCCGGATGGCGTTGGTGTCCAGGTTCACCGCGCCCTGGATATTCTCGCCCAGGGTCTTGCCGGTGACGGTCATCACGTCCAGGTCCAGAAGGCCCGCCTTGGCAAGCTCCGACTGCACGGCGGCGATGCCGCCGGCGGCGTACAGGTCGGACATGTGGGTGGGGCCCGCCGGAGCCAGGTGGCACAGGTTGGGCGTGGCGGCGGAGATCTCGTTGAAGAGCTTCAGGTCCAACGGCACGCCCGCCTCGTAGGCGATGGCCAGCAGGTGCAGCACCGTGTTGGTGGAGCAGCCCAGGGCCATGTCGCAGGTGAGGGCGTTGCGGATGGAGCGCTCCGTGACGATCTGGCGGGCGGTGACGCCACGGCGCACCAGGTCCATGATGGCCATACCGGCGCGCTTGCCCAGCTGGAGCCGCTTGGAGTAGGG
>CAUWEK010000052.1:0-11949 GCA_963557435.1 uncultured Dysosmobacter sp. | reverse complement strand
CGTTCTCCACGCTCAGCCCGGACATGCCATGGCTGACCAGGTTGCGGATGGCCTTCACCTCGTTATCGGTGAGAGTCTTGCCGTCCTCCATGGTCACCTGCACGGCGGCGCTGGCCTCCACCTGATCGCCGCTGTCCAGCACATAGGTGTGATCCTCGCCGGGCGTGAGCAGCACACTGGCCTTTTCCACACCGTCCATATTGCAGATGACCGCGGCCATATAGTCCTGCAGGTCGTACAAAACCAGCTGGTCCCGCTCCGACTCGGTGGTCAGGCTGCCCACATGGTCCATATAAGTCCCGTAGTCATAACCGGAGGAGGGATACCCTGCCACCAGGACCTTGGCCATCAGCGAGGCCTTCTGGTTCTCCGGCACCAAGATCGCGTCCCCGTCCACCCGGTAATCCGTGATTCCGTTGTCTGAAAAATATGTAAGGATTGCCGTCTGGTCGCTCTGGCTCAGGCCCGTGAACAGCTCCGTATATGGGCGGTTGGCCATTACCAGAGCAATGACCGCCGCTGCCACGACCACCGTCAGCACACAGCCTCCTATCAAAAACTTGACTTTTTTAGAGGTCGACTGCCAGCGCTGCTTTACCTGTTGGGCAATCTGCTTTGCCTTTTCGTTCATACGTTATCTCCCGGATCCATGTGTTGGCCCTCAGAGGCTGATCCTCATCAATTCGCTGTATGCGTCCAGCGCCTTATTGCGCATCTGCACCAAAAGCGAGACAGACAGTTCCGCCTGGGTGGCCGCGATAGAGGCCCGTGCCGGGTTATCCAGCTGTCCGGTTGCAAGCGCATAATACGCTTCGTTCTTGGCCGCGTCCGTCTCTTTCACGTTGTCCACCATGGAGCGGAAGATATCCTCAAACATAGTGGATCGTGTTTTGCTGCTCCCACCGGCGGCCTGGGCGGAATCCGCCTGAAGCGGCCGGATGGGCGTAATACTTTGAAATTCCATTCTGATCTTCCTTTTTTCTTGGATACGCCGCTGGCCTGAAAGCCAGCGGCGCTGAAACAGTGTGATTTATCGCCCGATCTCCAGTCCCTTGGCCGTCACCTGCTTGAGCACATTGAAGGCGGTGACATTGGCGGAATATGCCTGGGACGCGGACATGGCATCGGCCATTTCTTTGACCAGATCCACATTGGGCATCTCCACATAACCGTCTGCATTGGCGTCCGGATTGGTGGGATCGTACACCAGCTTGAAGTCCGAGGGATCTTCGGCGATCTCGGTGACCCGCACGCCGCCGGAGGCGGGAACCGCCTCGCCCCGGGCCCGGGCCAGCGCCTGCTGGAACGGTGTTTGGGTATCCTGGGACTCCAGGACCACCATCTTCCGCCGGTAGGGTCCGCCGTTCTCCGTCCGTGTGGTATTCTGGTTCGTGATATTCTCCGAGATCACGTCCAGCCGAAGCTGCTGCGCGGTCAGGCCGGAGCCCACGATGTTCATAGAACTTAAAAAAGCCATGCTCGCACCTCTTATCCGTTAATGGCTGTACGAATTAAAGAGAAGTCACTGCTCATGGCGTTCATGACATACTGCATCTGATAGCCCTCCCGTACGAGTTCCACCATCTGCTCTGTGACATTGACACCATTGCCGTCCAACCGTGTGCTCTCCTCTGCCTGCCGGATCTCGACAGGGGTCGTTTCGATGGCTTCCCGGACCGATGAAGACATAGAGGTCTTGTCGCGGGATGCAGATTGGATGGCCTTTTGCAGTGACTCCTCAAAAGTTGCGTATTTTGTTTTATAACCGGGTGTTTCCGCATTTGCGATGTTATCCAGAATGCAGGTCTGCTTGCTCCACAGGTAATCCATGGATCTTTGAAGCATCCGCATTGAATTACTCTCCAGATATTCCATTTCGGTTCGGCATCTCCTTCCGCACAGTCCTTCAACCTGCACGCGTGAAGACTCAAACACGTCTCATTAAACCTGAGAATCTCCTGACACGCGTCATAATGTTAGATTATGTAGTAAATTTTCGACATATTTCGACTTTTTCCAATTGTAACGCGCGTAGGTTATTTTTGCAAGTGTCAATAGCTAATATTACCGTTCTAATTTACCGGCATATTTTGTTAAAAATAGTGCAAGCCATTGCAGCCGTAAGGAAACACGGCGTTTTTGTGTCTATATTTACCATTTTTTGCTTATAAAAGTGCACCACCGCCATAAAATTCATACAGAATTTTTGGTGGAGGTGCACCTTCATTTTGTGCAAAAATATATATGTATCCCAAGCCGGTCGATGATTGTTTTTTTTAAGTGCATTCCATTTACTACATAATCTAACATTATGTGGTATTTTATTTTTTTCCTCCGGTGACGGGTCTGGAGCCATCTATCAATCCCAGTGACTCGATCTGCCGGCGGTGCTCCTCCCCGCTGGAAATAATATAGCCCCGGGTCGTATTGACGCTTCGGTGTCCCAAAATATCCGCCAGCCGGGAGATATCCCGCTCCTGCTGGTAAAAGGTCCGGGCAAAGAGGTGGCGCAGATTATGGGGGAATACCTTCTCCTCAGACACCTGGGCTGCACAGCTCAATGCTTTCATGGATGACCAGATATTGCTCCGATTGGGCACATTTCCCCGCTCTGTCAAAAACACCGGCCCCGTGGTGATGGCATGCTGTGCAGCGTATCCCAGCAGCACATCGCACAGTTTCGCAGGCAGCAGGATCACTCTGCTTTTTCCTTTGTTGTGCGCCACAGCAGCCTTTTGTTCCAGTGCCTCCACCGTGATATACCGCAGTTCACTGATCCGGATTCCCGTGGCGCAGACCGTCTGCAGCAGATAATAGAGCTGTTCCCTGCCCGCCATTCGCGCCGTTTCCAGCAAGCGAAAGTATTCTTCCCTGCAAAGTTCCTTCCTCTGGTCACAAAACGTGTCCATCTGAAGGCGGAACTGCTTGACGCAGCAATCCTCCCGCCCCAGATAGCGCAAATAGCAATTGACCGCTGAAAGCATGGAGTTCGCGCTCCGGACCGCATATTTCCTACTCAGCAGCTCCTTAAAACGCATCACACATTCCTTATCCAGCTGCTCTGATGGTCCCACCCAGTCCAAAAAGCAGCGGACATCGTGGCGGTATTTCTGGATGGTGGCTTGGCTCTTTTCCTCCTCTTTCAGATAACCGCAAAATGCATCCAGCGTTTTCCTGGTTATCTTTTGGCACTTGCGGCGGCCGTGTTCGTTCATCATCATTCCCCCTATCAAAATGTTTTCCTATTATATTATTTGCAAGCCTGCCAAAATCCAACCAAAAACCGAAAAGCCGGCCGAAGCGCATCTGCTTCGGCCGGCTTTTCACATATTTTGTATGACTCAGAGTGTCAGCGCCCGGGCCAGCACCACCGCCATCTCCGCCCGGGTCATGATTCGGGCGGGCTCCAGCTTTCCGGCGGAGGTTCCGGTGATGATGCCGGTCTGCAGCAGGACGGACATAGCGCCCCGGGCATAGGCAGGCACCGCGCCGCCGTCCGGATAGGCACCCAGCAGCGCGGTATTTTCCGCGCCGATGCTCCAGCCCACCGTCTGCATGGCCCGGTACAGGATCGTACAGGCCGCCGCCCGGGTCAGCGGCGCATCCGGACGGAATGTTCCATCGCTGTATCCATCCACGATCCCAAGTCCATACGCCGCCTGAATGGCATCGGCGTAGTAGCTGTTTGCCGGCACATCGGGAAAGTACCGGTAAGAGGTGCGGGGCAGGGACAGGGCCCGGTCCACCATGGCCAGGAAGCTGCCCCGGGTAATGGCCCGGGCAGGGGAGAACTGCCCGGCGCCGGTGCCGTTGACCACGCCGCTCTCATAGAGAAAGTCCACCGCAGGCGCCGCCCAGCCGTAGCTGTACGACACATCCTGGAAATAGGCGGAGGCACTGCCGGGGCTGACGATGATCCGCACCTGTCCCTGGTACGTCCGATTTTGGGAGTCCGTCCCGGTATAGGTCAAGGTCACCGTCCCCTGGTAGCCCACCCGCGGCACGAAGGTCACTGACGAGAGATTTGGGCTCTTTCCGGGATAATACCGGGTCCCGGTGCGCACCTCGCTGTTGGAGGCCCGGAAGCCGTCATACTGGCTGTAAAGCCGCCCCGCGCCAAAGACGGAGGTGGTCACAAACTGCACCGACTCCAGCGTTCCCAGGCCGCGTGCCTTGCAGGCGGCGCTGAAATCAGCTGCCTGGAACGTCACGGGCTGGTAGGCAGTGGTGTACACGATCTCCGATGCGGAACTGGCGGAGCTGATCACCCGGATCTCCACTGTGCCCGTAAACCGCTCCCCTCCGGTGGTCCACCCGGTATAGGAGATGGTCACCGTACCGCTGAAGGACGCGGCGGGGACAAAGCTCACCCGGTCCAGGTACGGAGACTGTGCGCGGTAGTAGTTGGTGGAAGTGCTGACCTTGCTGGCATAGTCTCCATCGTCGTAATCATAATACAGCGTGCCCTTGGAAGAGGACGGAAGGGTGAAGCGCACATACCGCAGCGTTCCGCCTGCCGCCTCCCGGGAGACATCGTTGAAGTCCGAAGCATCGAACTCCACCGCCCGTCCGTTGGAGGTCTGATAAGAGATCGTGTCCGCATCGGCGCCCACCCGGACGGAGACTGTGCCGGTAAAGGAGGCGCCGCCGGTGCTCCATCCGGTAAAGGGGATGGACACCGTGCCGCTGAAATCCGTTTCGGCCTGGAATATCACCTCATCCAGGTACGGTGAGGAAGTGCGGTAGTATTTCCGGGATGCGGTGACACGGTCGGACGACGAGGTGGTGCCGTAATACAGCGTGCCCTGGGAAGAGGAGGGCAGCGTAAAGCGCACGGCATCCAGGGAACTTCCGGTCAGATCCTTGCACAGGGCGTTGAAATCACTGTCATCAAAGGTGACGGTGCCGCCCTTTGCCACGTCGTAGCGGACGGAGCCGCTCCCGGCCGCCGCCTCCTCCACCTGGATCACCACCCGGCCCTGAAAGGACTCCCGGTTGGTGTCCCAGCCGGTATATGTGATGACGGCCTTCCCGTCAAACCCGTCGGCGGGGACGAAGTAGACGCTGCCCAAAGACGGGGTGCCGGAGGCATAATACTGGGTGGAAGTGCGCACCGCTGTGCCGGGGTACTGACTGGAGAGGTACTGATAGGTCAGGGTGCCGGTGCCGCTGTCCGGCAGGGAAAATGTCACGTATTTCAGGTCCCGGCCCGTGCGGGCACGGCACACCGCATTGAAGTCATCTGCGTTGAACTGTACAGCCTCCCCGTTGGCGGCAGAGTAGCCCACGTCCTCCTGGGCGTCCACCTCCACCTCCACCGTACCCTGAAAGAATCTGGTCCCGGAGGCGTATCCGGTGTAGCTGATGACAGCGGTGCCGCTGAAGTCCCCCTTGGGAACGAAGGTAAGATCCGAAAGGCCCATCTGACCGGAGCCGGGACTGACATAGTACCGCTCCGCCGTTCCCACGCCGGCGCCGGTATCATCGCCGGAGGTGTACCGGTAGTAGAGCGTGCCCTGGTCGGTGGGCACCGAAAGTCCGCTGATATAGCTCAGCGGCTCCCCCAGCACCGCAGACGCGCGGTTTTGAAACTGTCCCCGCAGTCCGGAGAAGTCCAGCGGATCGCCGGCGCCGGCAGAGGCCGTGATGACTGCCGCCGTACTGCGCTTGACGGTGACGGTGACCGAATCCGTATAGTTGGAAAAGCCGTTGACCTTGGCGGTGATGACTGCGGTCCCCTCCGACACGGCATAGAGGTATCCGCTGTCCACCCGCACCACGGCGGCGTCGCTGGTGGTCCAGGTAACGCCCTTGCCCTGCAAAGAGGGTCCGTAGAGGGTGTAGCCCAGTTCGTACCGGTCCCCTACCTTCAAGTCCTCGTCCTCCAGAGCGTCCTTGTCCAGAACGATGCCCTGCACCGTGACGGTACAGGCGGCCTCCTGGGTGGAGGAGACGGCAAAGATCCGGGTCTTTCCGGCGGCCACGCCGGTGACTGTGCCGGACTGGTCCACGTCGGCCACGGCCTTGTCCTCACTGCGCCAGGTGACGGTCTGGGGCGCCGTGTCCGGCACCACGGTGGCCGTGAGGCGTCCGGTATATCCAGGCGCCAGCTCCAGCGTGGTAGGCGTCACCGATACGCCAGTGGGGTCGGCGGGGCTGACGGTGATGGTGCAGGTATCCTTCTGGGCCTCTCCCATCCCCAAAGGCGGAGTCACAGTGACCGTGACCGCCACTGTCTCGTCCTCCGTGGTCTCAGGTACCGCCAACGCCTCCGCAGTGGCGGTGAGGGAATTGGGGCCGGCGGGGGTCACAGTCACTTCATCCTCCCGGCCGTCGGCCACAGACCAGTCCACGGAGAACCCCTCCGGCAGCTCCGTACTGCCGTCAGAGAGGAAGACCGATGCCGTCAGCACCTGGGTCTGCCCCACTTTCAGCGCCGCGGATTCCGGCTCCAGTGAGACGCTCTCCAGAGAAGGCGTTCCCGTTTCCTCCTCCGCCAGCGCAGCCGGGGACGCGGCGGCGCACAGGGAAAATGCCAGCAAAAGGGACAGCAGCCGGCTGCCCATGGTATGTCTCATCCCAAATTCCTCCTTTAAAATTCCATGCAATGGCACGGGGGCGGGCAGATGCTGCCCGCCCCCGTGGGGTTCGGCCTCCGCGGCGGGGGCCGCGGTGCTTGGTACATGCGCGGGGATGGCGCCTCACTGCACCTGGACGAACGCCACGCCGCCGTCCACCAGTCCGATGCTGCTCTTTTCCAGGCGGAACGTCAGATTCTGGCGGGTGGAGTTGCTGTTGGCGTCGCAGATATAGCTGGAGTCAAACAGCACGATGGTGGTCCCCAGGGGGATCTGCTTGAAATCCAGCGCCAGGGTACTGGCGGGTGCCTTGATTTCATTGGGGTAACTGAACTTGTCCTTGCTGACGCTCACACCCATGATATCCTTCAGCCGCACAGCCGTGCCGGTGGCGGTGTACTGGGTCTGCCAGACCGCCTTGGGGAGCTGGTCCACGCCGTTTTGCGTCACCAGCTGGTAGACCGGCTCGTTGAACACGAAGGTCACGGTGCCGCTGTACAGGTTCGCCCCATCCGGCGCGGCGGCCGTATTGACGCTCTGGAGCTCCGGAGGCGTCTTGTCCGGGATATACACACCGGAAATGCCCGCGAAGGACATCTCAGAGCCCAGAGGGCTCTCAGCACTGGCCAGGCAGTAATAAAGCGTGCCGCCGGTCATGCTGCTGGTGAAATTCTGCTCCTGACGATAGCTGTTGCCCTGGGTCAGGGATTTGCTGCCCTGGGCGGCAATGGTCACGCCCATGGTGGCGGTGCCGCTGATGAGGTTGGCCACCGTGGAGCGGATATTGCTCTCCTGGTCGCTTTTGGCAAACTCATCAAAGACGGAGTAACCGTTGCTGTATGTGGTGCACAGGGCCGTCAGGACCGTATAGGTCTTGCCGCTGGAGCCCAGGAAGTTTTTCCACTCAGCCGCCTTGTCATCCGCCACATAGGAATCGAACGGCTCTTTGAGGACCGAGGGGATCTCGTTGCTGGCAATGAGCACATAGTTGAGGTCCGCGGTGGAGTCCGTCTGGAAGTTCACGGAGGGGCTGTAGTTGTTCAGGGTGATCCTGGGCTTGCCCACGTCCTGGGTGCTGAACTGGTACGCCATGACCTGGGAATACGTCTGGGACGTGCCCTGGAGCACGAAGTAGACCGTGTAGGGCGTGGTCTTGTCCAGCCCGCTCACCAGCTCCACCTCCACGCTGGCACCGCACTGCACCACGCCGTACTTGATCCGGTCGTTGCGGTAGTTGCTGCTGGCGTTGACGATGTTCAGGTAGTCAGGTGAGCCCAGCTGAGGCGGCGCAGGCTGGTCCTGGGCGCCGCTTTTGGGCAGCATCTGCCAGTTGTCCCGGATGCCGTAGTTGGTGGAGCCGTCCTTGCTGACGGTGGACACGGTGCCCATGGGCGCCACCACATAGTATACGGTGCCCGGCCGGTCCAGCATAAGCCGCATCTCCACTGTGGAGTCTCCGGCGGTAAACTCCGGATATCCGCCGATGAAGGAAGGGGCCGTGTTGTCGGTGAACTGCTTGCGCAAGGAAAAATCGGCGGGCAGGCCGATGTTGGTCACGCCGTTGCTCAGTGCCTCAGTCCAGTTTTCCTCGGTGAGGTCGGCGGTGAGGAATCCCAGGTCGTTGTCGCTGCCTGCGGCAACATAGACCTTCAGGTTCACCCGCTGGCTCCACACGCCCTTGCGGGGCGCCGGGTCCGCAATGCCCGCCACCTTGGTAAAGGAGATGGCGTACTCATAGGCCGTGTCTTCTTTCAAGCCGTTGAGGGGCTGGAAGTCCGGATTGGAGCTGCCGCTCTGGAGGAAGTCCCGGGTCAGGCTCACGCCCCGATAGCCGGAGACACCGTCGGGGACTGTAATGTCCCCGGTGCCCAGCAGCTGCCAGCTGCCGGCGGAACTGCCCCGCGTTTCCCGGCGGAACAGCTGGAACTCCACACTGGTATCCGACCAGATGAGCATATCCCAGTCCATGGACCCATCCACCTTTTCCGTGGACACCGGGTCCAGCCGCCAGCTCACGTCCGCCGGCACGGAAACCGGGGATTCCGACGTGCTGTCGGTATAGGTGATGCTGTTTTCATTGAGGGCGGAGAGGTTCACTTGGGCGAAGACCGTGGTGAAGCGGTCCAGCGGGGTCCTGCCCATGACGTTGAAGGCCGTGGAGGTATCGGCGATGGTATCGGCCTGGATCTCAAAGTAATAGGTGGCGCCGCTTTTGAGATTGATGCCCTTTCCGGCGGGGAAGGTCACCACCGTCCTGCCCTCTTCCACCGTGATGGCGGCATAGCGGTAGTCGATGGTCCAGTCGTCGCCGGTCTTGTCGCTGCCCAGATAGCCCTCCACCTTGACAGGCTGGCGCCCCGCGGGCACCTGATAGAGGGTGATGGCCTTGCTCAGCGCCAGAGCCATGGCGGCCCGGGCGTCAGTCTCCGCCTGCCCCTGGCCCACGGACTGGTTCACTTTTTCATAGAGGTCCGCCAGGGCAGTGTGGGTGTCCGCCGTCTGGACCGCCTCGCTGAACACCAGCCGCACATCGCTGTCAGGCAGCGGGGCGGACGTGTCCGTGCCGTTGTACTTGGTGAACTCCTGGGTCACCGTGGGAGCGCTGTTGTCCAGGGTGTGGATCTCCACCATCTGCACCGCGGCGGAGTAGTTGCCCGCCTTGTCCTGGGCCACATAGTACAGGTCGTAGGATTTTTCAGCCTCCAGACCGGAGATGCTGAAGCTCACGTCCTTGTTTTCCGTCATGGTCACCTTGCCGCTTTGCAGGGCGTTCATACCCGCCATCACCTGGAGCTTTGCCTCGTCGCTGGCCAGATCCACGGCGCCGGCGCCCTGGATGGGCTTGGGATAGGTCTCCCCGTGCTCCACCACCACCCAGTAGAGCGTACCCGCCTCATTGAGGTTGGCGTACAATCCCACGGAGGTCTCCTTGACGCTGTTGACGGTGGGGTCGGTGTTGAACACCGGCGGCGTGCCGTCCACGGTGGTGAAGCTCAGCTTCTTGACCGAGGAGCTCTGGCCGTTGTCCACGTCGCTCAGCCACAGGTACACGTCATAGCTCTTGAGTTCCTCCAGGGGGACGGAGTTGACATTGAAGGTATAGGTGGTGTTCTTGGTGACGTCCAGCACGCCGAAGCCCAGATTGCCGGTGACGGCATTGGCCTTGAAGTCACTGGCAGTGGGGGCGCTGGCGCCCTTGGGCAGCACCGCGTAGTACAGCCGGCAGGTCTTGGTGGGCATCACGGTCACCTGGCCGGAGGTGCTGGTGATCTTGGACATGTAGGGATATCCGGAGGCAAAGTCCGGCTTCGTGTTGTCCGGTGTGGTGAAGGAGATGACCTTCAGAGGGCTGTGCTGCTCCCGGGCGTCCACCAGCACGGCAGAGAGATAGTAGGAGCCGTCGGCAGTGAGCCCGGTGATGTTGGCGGAGGCCGCGGTGCCGGACTTGGTCAGACTCACGGTGCCCCGCTTGAGGATCTTGCTGTTGTAGGCCGATGGATCAATGAGATCGTCCGTACCCACAGAGCCGTCGGTGACGGCGGTGACCGCCCAGTAAACGGTGCCCTTCTTATTGGCGGCAAACCGGGCCACGGCACTGGTGGGTGCCAGATCCGTGATCTTGGGATAGCCGGCGCTGAGCCGGGGGTCCGCTGAGGACTCCGCCGCCGTCTGGGTGTCCATGACCTCGCCGCCGATATTGGCGGTGATGCCCGGACGGATGGTGATCTGGTCGGGCAGCATGGTCACGGTACTGCCGGCGGCGTTGACGTTCAGCGAGGCAATGTCGCCGCTGCCGGTAACGGTGGTGCCCGTGTCCAGATTGACGGTGCCCGCCTGGGCGCCGGAGGCGATATTCAATGTGGAGCCGGTGGATTTTTCATCCACGGTGATGGTCTGGGCCTGGCCGGAGGCCAGATTGACCTTGGCCTTGGGCGCCGCGGCGACGACTTCTTTGATATTGCCCGCAAGCGTCAGGGACAGGCCCTCCTCCTGCCCGTCCAGCGTGATGCGGGAAAGCCCGTATCCGTCCGATGTCCGGTCGGAGAGGTACGCGTTGGTGCGCACATAGGTTTCCGGGATGGTCCCGTCGCCCTCCACCCGCACCGACACCAGCTGGTTTTTCATGTTGTCCAGCACCAGCTTCTTGGCGCTGACGTTGCGCAGGATGATGCTGTCGTCTCCGCCCTCGCTGGCACCGCCGCCGCTGACGACGATCTCACCCAGGACGGTAACATTCTCCAGCGTCACCTGTCCCAGGTCCACGCCCTCAGAGATGTAGAGGTTGCCGCCCACCACGGTGTTGCGCAGCGTGACGCCGGAGGCGGTGATGGTCACGTTGCCCCAGGTGCTGCCCAGGCTGTACTCCCCCGCCTTTTGAATGGGATTGCCCACGGCGTTGACGATGAGGACGGCGGCCGCGCCCCGGGTAATGGCATTTTTGGGCCGGAAGCTGCCGTCGGCGTATCCGTTGATGATGTGGCAGTCGGCGGCCGCAGCCACCAGTCCCCGGCTCCAGTTGCCCAGCAGGCGGCTGTCGGTGAAGTCCGTGTTCTCCCCCACCTGGGGCTGGAGCATCAAGATCCGGGCCAGAATGACCGCAGCCTGCTCCCGGGTAACGCTGCTATACGGGGAGAACGTAGTGGCTGTGGTGCCGTTGATATAGCCGATGGTATAGGCGATGCCCACATCCTCGGCATACCAGGCAGAGGCGGGCACATCTTTAAACGGCGTGGTGCCCGTCCGGGAAAAGCCGAAAGCCCGGTTGATCATGGTGACGAACTCCGCACGGGTAATGGTCTTTTCCGTGTTGAGGTTGCCGTTGATATCGCCCCGCATCACGCCCCAGGAGACGATTTTGTCCAGATACGGCTGCAATGTGCCGGACGCCGCCGCGGCAGCAGGTGCCGCCAGCGATACGCACATCACGACGGCCATGCACGCAGCCGCCGCCCGCCGGCACAATCTGGTTTTCCATCCACGCATGGATTCTCTTCATCCTTTCTCAAACGCAGGGCTTCCCCTGCTCAGTTATTTTGCAGCTGGAGGCCGAACACGGCTTCCCGCACCATGCTCTCTTCTTCCCGCACCATGCCTGCAAAGCTGCCGGCATAGGTGTTCGTGCCGTTGGGATCGGCCTGGGCCCGCAGGATCCTGAGGGGCAGCACCAGCGGCTGGGCGGTGACGGGGATCACCACCTCCACCCGCTCGTCCACCTCCAGCGGACGCGGGCAGTAAAATGCCAGCCCGCCGCAGCTGAGGTCCTTGCTGATAATGGGCACCCGGCCCTTCCACCGGCCCGAAACCGGGTAGAGGTAGCTGACGAACCGCACCGGGATCCGCAGGTTCTTCCGCACGTCCTCTCCCAGAGGAC
>CAUWEK010000051.1:0-11976 GCA_963557435.1 uncultured Dysosmobacter sp. | reverse complement strand
GAAAGTACCGGTATCACTCGATCAGGCCGCGGCGCTCCGCTTTGATGACACCATTGTAGCCCTGCCGTAGTCCCTTTCCCGCCGTGCATCTGCACCTGCTTTTGTATCCATGGGGCGCCGGGAGCGGGAACGCCAAAGGATCCCCCGCATATGAATTTCTTAAAAAAGAGCAGGCACTTTCGTGCCTGCTCTTTGCATAGGAGATCCCGGCACCGCCGAGCCTCCATTTTTTCCTCATGTCAGGCGGTACACCCGGAAAACGTTCTTCCGTTCATCCCAAGTGGTCACGCAAAGGCGGCCCTGGCCGTCTTTATGCTGTCCGGTGACCCTGCCCTTGAGCCGGTGGCGGGACACCGGCGCCGTCAGCGCCTCATCCCAGGCCTCCACCGTGCTGTCCCCCCGCAGCAGCCAAAAACGATGCTCCGTGCCGCTTGTGGCAAACCCCAGCGGCGCCAAAAACGACTTGTCCTCCAGAGTCCGCTCAAGCGCCAGGCTCTCTCCCTCCAGCACCCAGACCTGGCTTTCAAAGAAAAACACATACAGCCGTTTTCGGTCCGGGGAAAAGCACAGCTCCTGCGTCCAGTCGGGCAGCGGCAGACGGGCCGCCGTGTGCATCTTCTCATCCAGCTTTGTGAGCAGTTCTCGCCCCTCCCGGCTCCAGGTTCCGTCCTTCATCAAAAATCCGTCGTGGGTGATCCACCACGCGCCATGGTCCCACAGCACCTTATGGACATCCGTCCCCACCAGATCATCCGCCCGGCCGGTTTCGCGTCCGTCAGCCAGGTTAAGCCGGATGAGGTGTATCTGCTCCCTTGTGCGCTGCTGCATCAGCAGTTCCCGTTCGTTCCAGGATAGCACCCGGTCACAGGCCGGATCCATCTCCCTGCTCCACAGCAGCGTTCCGCCCGGGCCGAGACATTCCAGAACAGAGCCCCTCTTATCCAGTGCGCGCTCTTGCAGGATCTCGCCCCCGTCCATCAGCTGCAAACTCCCGGACAGGGAACAACTGCCGGAAAGCCGTCCCGCAGAGTCATACAAAACGCGCTGCGTATGGGGATCTAGGCAGACGGCCCGCTTGGAGGACGCATAGACCATTTCATCCTCATCGGCAGCCCAGATCTCCCGGACCATCCCGTCCGCCTGGGCTTTCCACAGATGGCAGCCATCGTACGCATACGGATCATCGTACGGGTCCACGCTCACATAGAACGGCGCTGTGAATGTGCCCGTGGCATGATAGCGGAACCCGGGGATCTCCTGGATCAGCTCCGCCCGGGCCTGGTTCCGGATGCGGGGCGGCGCCGGGCGCTCCCGGATCCACTGGTCCACCGGTGCGGTGTCCCGCCGGCAGCTTTGCCGGGGCAGCATCTGGCTGTCATGGCACAGGGGAAGCCCCAGCAAGCAGCCGGTGAGGTACAGCTGTTCCTCCGCCCCGCCCTTTTTCCACACCGCCCGCAGTCGGGAAACATCCTCCTCCGGAAGTCCCCACAGCCGGCAGAACAGGGGGATATTCCCCAGTTTTGAGTACCCATTCGGGTCCAGGACATGGGCCGCCTCCCGCTTTCCATTGTGAAATATGGAAATTCCCGCCGCATCCTCATCGAACAGCCATATGGAAAGGACACACTGTGGGATTTTCCGGGACAGCGCCCGGGCCTGCCGGTCTGCCGTCGGCGGCTGCAGGTCCGGCGCAAACACCGAAACGCAGTCGGAGGACCAAACCCCCACGGCGGCCTGCGGCATCAGGCTCCGGATCTGATCCGGGTCTCCGCCAAGAATGTGCAGGTTTGCCAGCGTCATGCCCACCGCATCCACGCTCCTTCCCAACCGTCTGCGCTGTTCACAGATTTTCGTTATGATTTTATAGTCTATCACGGTAAAAAATGCGCTTCAAGGCCCAGCTGGAAATAAAACAGGCCCTGCCCCGCCGACGTCCGGCCGAAGCGGCGGTGGCGCAGTTTTTGTTTACTTGCGGGAAGGGAAATTGTATAATCAGATACAGAAAAGGCCGTGCCAGCCGACGCAGCCCCATAAAATCGATACTGTCAGGGATCGGGCATGGTGATCATACCCGGAACGGGGATATGATCTGTGTCGTCATCAAAAAGAGCTGCTGGGAAACAACCGATGAAATCCTGCATCACATCACGCTGCAAAAAAAGCCCACCGACTTCCGGTTCGCAATGACATTGAAGGATGCCGTCGTTGGGAATGTATCCAACGGCAGCCTGTGGCTGCAAAGGACAAGCCCCCATTACTGCTCCTTTCCGCAGCGTTATTTCCGGGGGACCATTTCCCCGGAGGATGCGGAGACGACAAAGATCGTGGGGAAATTCTGCTACTGCCGGCAAACCGTGGTCCACACGCTTTGCCTGAGCATCATCACAGCATGGATGCACGAAGCTTTTTCCGTTTTGTGCTGGTGGGTGATCGCTTTTTTCTGGATCGTTCTGCTCATGGGGATCTTGCGATACAGAAAAGAGGAGCGAGCGCTTCTAAACTGGCTGCAGAGTCTTTGAAGACTGCCGCACGCCTTGGATAAAGCCGCCGGGTCTGCCCCTGATTTTGATGGCACGGTCGGCTGCCGAAAAATGCTATGATGCCTAAAACAAATATTTTTCTATTCATTTTTCTTGTGGGATGGCTGTTAAGTTCCTGCGGCAGTGCTCCCTCCGCGCGGACCGCCGACAACGCTTGTCCCGATTCTCCGGAAGAGGCTGTGGCAGAACCTCCGCACACCCTTTCCCGCGAATGTCAGAAGGCGCTGGAGCTCTACCAGTCCTTTCTTCTCGGTGAGACAGCCTATTACGATGCGGACATGGGGATGGATACGACCATTGCTCCGGCGCCAAGCAGTGCCTACACGCTGTTTGATATCAACGGAGACGGCCTGCCTGAACTGGACCCTCGGCGTTGTCCGGCAGTACAGAGACCGCAGCTTTGAAATTGTATCCACCTTCACGGGCGGCGGGATCTACTCGTACAAGGACGGGGCCATCACCCTTTGGTATGACTGCCTGACCCATCCCTTTGAAATCCTCCAAAACAGAGCCCTGCTCTTTCAATATGACCATGGGGACGGCGGATCCTACTTTGATTATATCGAGCTGGATGCGGCCGGCTGCGTCACCGGGGAAACCCACGGAGTCAAACTGACGTATTGGGAAACAGCTGACGCACAGTGGAAGTACTATCTGAATGAGGAAGAAGTCTGTGCCGATACCTGGAATGACCGGCTCATGTCTTATGAGGCGCTTCGCTGCGATACCATTTTCTGGAATCCTTACACCATTCCATCGGAAGACTGATCGCCGCTCATATCCGCTTTGCGCTGCAAGCACAAGGTCGCATGAGAAAAGGCATGGAGCACACAACATATACGGGAGGGACGGCATGACGGAAAAAGAGGCAAAGCAGCGCCAAAAGAGGCAGGCATATTTTGAGGAAAAAGCGCTTTTGCATAAGAAAGCCCGGCGCCGCACGGCAGGTCTGAAAATCCTCCGGGCGCTGTTCCTTCTGCTCTGTATCATATCCATACTGGTCACTTTCCTGCTTCCTCCGGGGGAAAAAGTCCTGGGCCCTCTTTCGGCTGCATGGTTTTTTTCTTTTTCTGCATGGACAAGCTGGAAATTAGCTCCCCACGGGATGTCCGCTTCCATGGTCCAAGTGGGCAGATCCGGGATATGCAAGCCCATCTATCATAAAAATCTTTCTGTTGCATTGGTATCCTCCGCCATTGCCGCTTTCCTGACGCTGATTCTCCTGGAAGGATGAGGCTCCGCTTCCAGGACAGACAAGCCCCTGCACCGGCCGCAGTCTGCACGCGGCCCCACCGGTCACGGCATAAACGCCGTCCCTACACCGGAACAAAACACAGGCCTCCGCAAAATGCGGAGGCCTGTGTTTTTATTGTCCGGAATGGCGCATCATTGTCAAGAAGCGCCCGAGCCGCAGGATTGACGGCGCAGGGCCCTGAATTCCCTGGCCACAAGCACCGCGGACACCACAAACGCAATAAAGTCCGCGATGGGCCCTGCCAGCAGCACGCCGAAGATGCCGAAGCGGAGCGGAAGCAGAAAAATCAGCGGGATCAGGAAAAAGACCTGCCGTGTCAAAGAGAGCAGCAGGCCCTTGAGCGCTTTGCCGATGGCGGTAAAGAAATTGGAGGAGAGCAGCTGCACACCGTTGACCAGCACCATAAAGAGGAACGTGCGCATAAACAAAACCGCAAATTCAAAGTAAAGCGGCTCCCCGTCTCCGAAGAGGGCAATGATGGAGGTGGGGAAAAACTGGAACAGGCAAAATCCCACTGCCGAAACAGCGAAATTCCACTTGATGGCCAGTAGATATGCCTGCCGCACCCGGTCATATTTCCCGGCGCCGAAATTGAAGCCGATGATGGGCTGCACTCCCTGGGAGATCCCCACGATGATGGAGAGCAAAATGGCGTTTGTCTTCATGACGATGCCGCAGGCCGCCAGCGGGATATCCTCCCCATAGATGGAGCGCGCCCCATAATAAGTCAGAGAGTTATTGAGCACGATCTGGACCAGGGTGATGGCGACTTGGTTGATGCAGCTGCTGATGCCCATATAGATGGTACGCAGGTTGTCCCGGGGCACCAGACGAAAGCAGGCTCTGGTCAGTACCACAGTGCGAAAATGCCACAGATACCGCAGCGCAAGCGCAAAGGAAAGGAGCTGTCCCAGAACAGTGGCCAGCGCGGCGCCGAATATGCCCCAATCCATCACAAAAATGAAAACCGGGTCCAAAATGGTATTGACCACGGCGCCGGCCACCATACACAGCATGGAATACCGGGGACTGCCGTCCGCCCGGATCAGGTTGCTGATGCCGTTGGTCAGGATGAGGAACGGCATGCCCAGCAGGGTGATCTGGGAATACTGCCGGGCAAAGGGGATGACCTCTTCCGTTGCTCCGAACACCCGCAGAAGGGGCGTGAGGAAAAGTTCACCCAGCACCGCGTAAAGGATTCCGGCACCGGCCAGCAGGACAATGCCGTTTCCCACCAGCCTGGCTGCCTGCTCCGGCTTTTGCTTCCCCAGGCAAATGGAAAACCGGGACGCACTGCCGATGCCCAGCAGCAGGGAAATGGCCAGGCAGATGGTAGACAGCGGATAGGATACATTGGTGGCCGCATTGCCCAGATATCCCACGCCCTGTCCGATAAAGACCTGATCCACAATGTTATATAGTGAGCTGACCAGCGTGGCCGTGATACTGGGAATCGCGAACCCCCGCAGCAGTGTGGAGATCTTTTCATATCCCAGAGGATTTTCAGGCATCGAACTCATCTCCCGTCCGAATCACGCCCTGCTGCAGCGCCATTTTTTTGCCTGCCTGGAACAGGGCAGTCTGAAAATCCGCCTGCGCCTGCTCCGTCATTCCCTCCAGCAAGACTGCTTCCGTTTTTTTGCAGGCCTCCCGGATCTGCCCGCAGATGTCCAGGGCCCGCTGGGTGGGATAGAGCTGCCAGGTCCGCTTGTCCTGGGGACAGGGCTCCCGCGTCAAAAAGCCCTTCTTTTCCAGGGACGCCACCATGCGCACCATATTGCTGGGATGGACATAGACGCTGTCCAGCAGCGCATCCTGGGAAATTCCCGGGTGATCGCAGACTTTCAAAAGATAGATATGCTGACTGCTGTTGATGCCCAGAGGGGCCAGCAGCTGATCCAGATAGGCCTTGGAAAACCGATCCGCCACAGAGAGCCATTTCAATAGTTTCACATGCATTACCTCCCAACGTCGTTTATCATACATCTAAATGCGTGCGCACGCAATATAAAATATAAGCTGCTCCCCGTTTTTTGTTGTAATCAGCCAGGCAAGTCTTTGTCTCCGGCCCATGATTCCGGTAAAAAAGTACGGGCCGCCCCGAAAAACATTCGCTTTCGGGGCGGCCCGTTTGTTCCTGATTTGTTGTCGACGCTGTTCAGACGCGAACCGCTCAGAGCTTTTCGATGCGCACCCGGATCCGGTACCGGGGCCGGTATTGCACATTGCAGCTTTCATCTCGGGCAATACTGTCCCCCCGGAACGCGGACAGCGCCAATCCGATCAGTCCCATCTCCACCACGGTGGCGGTGTTTCCCGTCAGCATCGGGAAAAGGGCGCTGTTCCAGGTAAATCCCAGGTTCCAGGCCACGCTGAACAGTGCCTGGATCCCCAGCATCATGACGACTGCAATAACCAAAAATTGCCCCAGCCGGCTCTTTTGGCGCAGGCAGCGGACCATGAGCCAGCACAGCAGCGCCGCAAAGGCCAGCATCACCAGCAAAAACGGTCCCCAGCCCAACCGGTGGATGAGTGTCGTCAAAAGGTTATCGCTCTCGCAGAAGGGCACGGTTTCCGCGTAAGAACATTCGCCGCTCCAGCTCCCCTCTCCCCACCACCGGGCGCCCTCCAGTGCGCGGCGGGTGGTCAGCGCGTAATAGCCCATGCCCAGTGGGTCCGTCTCCGGGTGCAGCGCGGCGGCCAGCCGCCGCAGGGCATGTCGGGAGTGCAGCAGCAGGTACACGAACACACCGGCAAGTCCTCCGACGTAAGCGACCACGGCCAGCAGGGACTTCCACCGCCCGATGCCGAACCAGTCCTTCCGGCAGGCAAAAATCAGCAGTACGAGCCCGGTCAGCAGCAATTCCACCAGCGCGAACACATACGGCGCCAGCCAGCAGGCCAGCGCCAGCGGAACCATACCCGCCAGCGCCAGTCCCATGCCCCACCAGCCCTTTTTTCGGCAGGCATACAGCCAGCAGGCGTAAACCACCGGGAAGCAGAGGACCACATAGCGGGCGTAGATGGCCACGCCTCCCACCTGGGGTGAAAGCCGCCACACCAAAACCGTGGCCGCCAGGGCTCCCACGTAGATGGCCCGGGCATGGTGCCCCAGAAAGGAGAGATCCAGAAAATACCCCGCGGCCAGGGCCCCGCAGCCCAAAAGGAAGGCCAGAGCCGTGCGCAGGGGATCGATGTCCTGGTAGAGCTCCGCCCAGTCCGCGGTCAGCCAGACCCGGAGCACCGCCCCCGCCAGGGCGAAGGCCACCGTCAGCGCCAGCAGTCCCCACTGGGGCTTTGGCCGGTGGATACGGTCCAGCTCCGCTCCCACGGATACGGGATCCCCCATCTCCTCCACCGCCAGACGCTCCGCATCTTCGCGGCCTTCGGCAAGGAAGGCGTCCCGCTGGTCCTCCAGGTGCTGGCGCAGCTCGGGGATCACGACCTGCCGGGCCCGGCCCCAGCGGATCTGCTCCCCGGCAGTCTCCAAATAAGCCTGAATGGTATCATGCTCCGGCACAGCAGGCACCTCCCCTCAGCACTTTCCCCACCGCCCTGGCATAGACGTTCCAGGACGCCTCCTTCTCCCGCAGGGCGGCATGGCCCTGGTCCGTCAGATGATAGTAGCGTCTGGGTTTTCCGGCCGCCGCCTCCTGTTCGTAGGCTGTCACGAACCCCTTTTCCTCCAGTCCGTGCAGCAGCGGATACAAGGTGCCGGCCTTCAGGTGAAAGGTATCGTCCGACCGGCGCCGCAGCTCTTCGATCATCTGATAGCCATACAGGTCCCCGTCTTCCAGCAGCTTCATGACCAAAAGCGGGATGCTGCCGCTGACAAAACTCCTGTCCAGATCCATGGGCTTGCCTCCTAATATATAGATTATCTATATAAAATTATAGATAGATAATCTATATATGTCAAGCGTCATTCTCTTTCCCGTTCATACGGATGCACCTCTGCGGATTCGGCTCTAAATCAGCCGGGGCATTGCCGCAGCTCCCCACAGTGCACAACCAACGAAAATGCACGTTCATAATTTGAAAAATTAGATCATTTTCCGAAAAATCGCCTAATATTGTATATAAGTAATAAATTATCGCTGTAATCTTTGTAAAAATATGTCGTATTTACAAATTCAGTTTTTCGATATATTATATGAACGTGAACATCGACAATATTTATCGAATGTTCACGTTCATATAGCTTAATTTATGTCGAAAAAGTACGTTTTTTATCAGCCACGTCAAAGGGGAGATGCACAAAAAGCAGCCGCAGAGAGGACACTTCCACAACATTTAACAAAAAGCAGATCGTAAGTTTTACACCCAGCCCTTACACTAGACCCGCACATCATTCAGCAGATATTTTGTAAAGGAGCGTATTCAAATGAAAAAATTGTTTTCCATCTTATTCGCCCTGCTGCTGACTGCCGGTACTCTGGCAGGCTGCGGCAGTGAAGACACTCCCGAGGCCTCTTCGGAGGGCAGCGGTGAGGAAACTGCGGCCCCCGCAGGCGGGGAGATCTCCGGCGACATTATGATCTACACCTCTGCGGAAGATGCGTTCATCTCCGAAGTGTGCGCCATGTTCAACGAAAAGTACCCCGAGGCCAATGCACAGTACTACCGTTCCGGCACCGAAGAGGTCGTCAGCAAGATCATGGCCGAGAAAATGACCAACAGCCTGCAGGCGGATCTGATCATGGTTTCCGACGCGCCTACCTTCGAGAGCCTGAAAGCCAACGATCTTCTGCAGCCGTACGATTCTCCCGAGCTGGATAACATCTATACCGAGTTCGTGGACCCCGAGCACTATTATTATGGCACCTTCCCCGCCGCCATGGGCATCGTATACAACACAAATCTGGTAAAAGAAGCCCCCACCAGCTGGCTGGATCTGCTGAGCGAGGACGCCAAGGCAAATACCGTGATGCCCAACCCCCTCTACTCCGGCACCGCCGCCAACGCGCTGATGGAGCTGACCCGGGCCGAGGGCCTGGGTTGGGATTACTACCAGGGCCTGTATGACAATGAGGTCATGGTGGTCAACGGCAACGGCGGCGTCATCAACTCCGTGGCCGCCGGCGAAAACGCCTACGGCATCGTCTGCGACTCCAATGCACTGGCCGCGGCCGCCAGCGGATCTCCTCTGGCCTTCGTGTATCCCGAGGAGGGCGTGCCCGCCACGGCCGACCCCATCGGAATCACCTCCACCACGGATAACCTGGCCACCGCGCAGGCTTTCCTGGACTTCATGCTCTCCGAGGACGTGCAGACTCTGGGCCGCGATCTGATCGGCAAGGCTCCTATCCGCAAGGGAATGGAGAATCCCGAGGGCAGCCTGCCTGTGGAGGACCGGGTGAACCTGATCACCGATGCCAAGGTTCTCTTTGAGGCCCGCGAGCAGGATAAGGAGCAGTTCTCCGAAATGTTCGGCTTCTAACGTCTTTTCCTCCAATCTTTTCTTCTTTCGCGCCGAGACCGCCCCTCTGAAAAATGCATGGAGGGGCGGTCCCGCCATTTTTCCGGCAATGCCGGATGCCTTGTGGCAATCAGTCCATAACACGAAAGTGGGGAACGAATATGACAAATCACCCTGTGCCCTTTGGCAGGAGAGGGGTTTGCCCCCGGTCATTGGTGCTTTATATTTTGATCGTCTTCGGCCTGTTGGCAGTCTTCGGTCTGTTTTTTCTGCCTCTGTGGAAACTGGCGGAAGTAGCCTTTCTGGAGGACGGCCGGCTCAGCCTGGGAATCTTCCGGGAGCTGCTGACCGACAGCAAAACGCTGAAAGTCATCTGGGACACTATTTATATCAATATCCTCTCATCCTTTTTTGCCACGGTCATCGGCGTCGTCATGGCCTATTTCATGGCCTATACGGACATCCGCGGCAAGAAGTTCATCCACTACGCGCTCTTGCTGCCTCTGATCATTCCGGGCTACATTATCACGCTGGCCTGGATGCAGTTCTTCGCCAAGAGCGGCTTTGTGGCCTCCCTGATCCAAAGCGTGGTGCCCGGGGCGACCATGCCCAACATCTATTCCTACTGGGGCATCATCTTCGTGTTCTCCGTGACAAAATACCCCCTCATCTACACGCTGACCCTCAGCACCTTCCGCAAGATCTCCACAGACATGGAGCTGGCCGCCGCCGTGTCCGGCTGCAACAAGATCAAGACCTTTTTCAAGATCACGCTACCCATGTCCCTCTCCGGCGTAGCCAACGGATTGCTGCTGGTGTTCATCTCCTGCCTGGATAATTTCGGCACCGTGGCCTTTCTGGGCATTCCCGCCAGAATCACCGTGCTGTCCACAGATATTTACCAGGCCATCATCTCCTTTTCCGGGAACAGTTTCGGTGAGGCCGCCGCGGAATCCGTGATCCTGGGCGTGATCGGTGTGCTCTCCTCATTGATCCTGTGGAAGGTGGCAAAGATGTTCCAGACCATGCAGACGGACCTGGAGGATATGTCGCCCCGGTTTTTCCTGCGGCGCAAGAAGCTCCTGGTGGAGATTCTGATGTGGCTGGCCATCTTCATCATCAACTTCGTGCCTCTGCTGACACTGATCATGACCGCCTTTATGAAAGGCATCGGCGGCGGCTACGGCCTGGACAACATGACGCTGGAAAACTTCACCTTCGTTTTCAGCAACGCCAAGAGCTTCAACGCCATCAAAAACAGCATTTTCCTGGGCATCACCACCGCGCTGATCTGCGTGGTGCTGGGCACCATCGTGGCATACCTGATGGTCCGCCGCCCCTCCTTGCTGATCCGGGTAGTGGAGAGCATTATCTCCGTTCCCTATTCCATTCCGGGCATTATCCTGGGCCTGGCACTGATCCTGACCTGGGCCAGTCCGCTGCCCATCATCAACCGCACGATCTACGCCACGGTGTTCATGCTGCTGGTGTCCTATGTGGTCCGGTTCACTTCTCTCCAGATCCGAAACAGCACCACCGGCGTGCTGCAAACGGACGTTTCCATGGAAGAAGCCGCGGAGATCTGCGGCGCCAGCGGGTTTAAAAAGTGGGTCTCTGTCATCATCCCGCTGATTTTCCCGGCCACCATTTCCGGCATGGGCCTGGTGTTCCTGAACGCGCTGACGGAGCTGACCACCTCCTCGCTGCTGTGGTCCGCCGGATCCGAGACGCTGGGCGTCGTCATCTACAACTATACCTCTGCGGGATATACCACTTACGCCTGCGCCCTGTCCACGGTCGTTTGCATCACGATCCTGGCACTGGTGCTGCTATACCGGGGCGTGTGTGCCATCCTGCGTCATAAACTGGGGAGGAACGGATAATGAGTACGGAAATTCGCAACATCGTCATGGACTTTAACGGCTTCAAAGCCCTCAATGATATCAGCCTCAAGATCCAGGATGGAGAGTTCATCGCCATTCTGGGCCCCTCCGGCTGCGGCAAGACCACACTGCTGCGGCTGCTGGCAGGTTTCAACCACCCCACCTCCGGCGAGATCCGCATTGGAGAACAGGTGGTGGCCAACCGGGACTATGTGCTGCCGCCCAACGAGCGCTTCATCAGCATGGTCTTCCAGTCCTACGCGCTGTGGCCCCATATGAGCGTGCGGAAAAACGTGGAATTCCCCATCAAAAACAGCAAATTCGTCTCCCCCGAGATCCGCTCCAACTGTGACCGCCGTGTCCGGGAGCTGATCGAGATGGTGGGGCTCACCGGCATGGAAAAGCGCCTGCCCGCCCAGTTGTCCGGCGGTCAGCGGCAGCGGGTGGCCCTGGCCCGGGCACTGGCGGTGAACCCGGATCTGCTGCTGATGGACGAGCCGCTGTCCAACCTGGACACGGAGCTGCGGGTGGAGATGCGCCGGGAGATCAAGGAGCTGCATCAAAAAACCAAGGTGACGGTGGTCTATGTGACCCACGACCAGTCCGAAGCCCTGGCACTGGCGGATCGGATCGTGGTGATGAACCACGGCCAGATCGAGCAGGTAGGCACCCCTCAGGAGATCTACGGCCGTCCCGCAACGCCCTTTGTGGCCAAGTTCGTGGGCCGCTCCAACCTGATCGCCGGTACCTGGTCCGGGGACCTGTTCACCCCCGCCGGGTCCTCGGTCTGCTGGGAGGGGAGCCAGGTGGCCCCCGTGTTCCGCCAAAGCGGACACTATCCCGTCAAGCCGGAGCACCTGCAGGTAAGAAGGAGCGGCC
>CAUWEK010000050.1:0-12004 GCA_963557435.1 uncultured Dysosmobacter sp. | reverse complement strand
ATCTTCAAGAGCTTCACGCCTCCCCAGAAGGGCGCCGGCATGATGCTGGAGGGCGACGACAAGGCCACCTGCGAGAAGCTGGTGGGCATTCTGACCGCCAAGCACATCATCTGAGAAAGGGGATAAACGACTATGTCTAATTTCAACAGTGCTGATATCGCTGCTTTCAAGGATGTATGGGTGTTCTGTGAGCAGCGCGAGGGCAAGCTGATGCCCACCGACCTGGAGCTGATCTCCAAGGGCCGCGACCTGGCCGACGAGCTGGGCGTGCAGCTGTGCGGATTGCTGCTGGGCGGCGAGGGCATCGAGAGTGCCGCCAAGGAGCTGGGCGGCCACGGCGCCGACAAGGTGATCGTGTGCGAGAGCCCCCTGCTGGCTGTGTACAACACCGACGCCTATGCCAAGGTCATCTGCGACGTCATCGAGGAGATGAAGCCCGAGGCCTTCCTGATCGGCGCCACCAACATCGGCCGTGACCTGGCGCCCCGCTGCGCCGCCCGTCTGCACACCGGCCTGTGCGCTGACTGCACCCACCTGGACATCGACGTGGCCAACTACATCCAGTTCCTGCGTGAGTCCTCCACGCTGGACGTGGACGGCCAGAAGTGGGACATGGAGGACCGGAACCTGAAGATGACCCGTCCTGCCTTCGGCGGCCACCTGATGGCCACCATCATCTGCCCCCGCTTCCGTCCCTGCATGGCCACCGTGCGTCCCGGCGTTATGAAGAAGAACGCCTTCGACCAGGCCAAGGCCGACGCCGTGGAGATCGTGAAGCCCGCTTTCGAGCTCTCTGAGTCCGACATCCACACCGAGGTCACCGAGGTGGTCAAGGCCGCCAAGAAGCTGGTGGACCTGATCGGCGCCGACTTCATCGTGTCCGTGGGCCGCGGCATCAGCAAGGATGTCGAGGGCGGCATCAAGCTGGCTGAGGAACTGGCTGCCGAGCTGGGCGGCGTTGTGGGCGGCTCCCGTGCCACCATCGACTCCGGGTGGCTCTCTGCCGACCACCAGGTCGGCCAGACCGGCAAGACAGTGCATCCCAAGGTGTATGTGGCTCTGGGCATCTCCGGCGCCATCCAGCACAAGGCCGGCATGCAGGATTCCGAGTGCATCATCGCCGTGAACAAGAACGAGACCGCTCCCATCTTCGAGATCGCCGACTACGGCATCTGCGGCGACCTGTTCAAGGTCACCCCGCTGCTGATCGAGGCTGTTCGCGCCGCCAAGGCTGCGAAGTAAGCGTTTCGCCATTGATAAAAAAGACTCCATCCGAGAGGATGGAGTCTTTTTTTGCGGGGAGTGAAGAAAAGTAGACTGCTGTATCGTTTTATTGGTAACGAAAGCCAGCTGAAGGCATCTTAATGGTAAGAGAACATTTCATAAAGCGTATAGAGCAAACATAATATGGGAAAAATTTATGAAATTTTTATAAACTCCCTTGACAGCGGCGCCTGGATACACTATTCTAACTGTACTAGTACAGTTAATACAGATGAAAAATCCATGTAAAGGAAAGGAGTGCGCTTTATGAAGATCCTGCTGACCACAGATTGCTATGCCCCCACGGTCAACGGCGTGGTAACGTCGGTGCTGACGCTCAAACAGGCGCTGACGGAACAGGGACATGAAGTGCGGGTCCTGACCCTTTCCAACAGTGCCCACTCCTATCAGGAGGGGGACGTGACTTACATCGGGGCCGTCAGCGCCGGGATGATCTATCCGGGCGTCCGGCTGCGGACGGCGCCGGCGCTGGCGCTGCTGCGCCGTCTGGCCCGGTGGCGGCCGGATGTGATCCACAGTCAGTGTGAGTTCTCCACATTCTTCATGGCCCGCCGTCTGGCAGCGGCCACGGGCGCACCGTTGGTACATACCTACCATACGGTGTATGAGGACTATACCCATTACTTTTCCCCCAGCCGCCGGTGGGGCCGGGCGGCGGTGGCGGCCTTCACCCGCTGGGTGGTGGGCCAGACGGCCTGTGTCATCGCACCGACCCAGAAGGTGCGGCGGCTGCTGGAGGGCTATCAGGTGACGGCCCCCATCGCAGTCATTCCCACGGGCATCGATCTCACCCGCTTTTCCGAGCCGGCGGACAATGAAGCCCGCCGCGCCCTGCGCTTGCGCCTGGGGCTCCCGGAGGATGCGGTGGTGTTGACCTATATCGGCCGCCTGGCGGAGGAGAAGAACATCGGCCGGCTCTTGCAGTACGTGGCAGGTGTGAAAGACGAGAACATCCGGCTGATGGTGGTGGGGGACGGCCCCTACCGCGCTACGCTGGAGGCCATGGTACGGGACCTGGGGATCTCCCGCCGGGTCTGCTTTACGGGCATGGTGCCCCGGGAGCAGGTGGCGGATTATTATCGGGCGGGCGACCTGTTTGTCAGCGCCTCCTCCAGCGAGACCCAGGGCCTGACGTATCTGGAGGCTCTCAGCTGCGGGCTGCCGGCCCTGTGCCTGCGGGACGAGTGCCTGGCGGGCGTCATCCTGGACGGCGTCAACGGCTGGCAGTTCCGGGACGGAGCCCAGTTCCAGCTGTGCCTGCACCGCTTTTTGAGCGATCCTCAGCTGCGCCGGGAGCTGGGGAAGAACGCCGCGGAGCTGGCCCGGCGGGAGTTTTCAGCGGAAGCATTCGGCCGCCGTGCCGAAGCGCTGTATGAACAGGTGATCCGGGAGGGAAAAAAGACTTCCGGCGCCGCGTAAAGGAGGGACCTATGCCCAAGTTCGTCAACAAAACTACCATCAATCTTTGTACGCTGCTGGGGCTTGTGGCCTGCGGCGTGTTCATCGTCTACGGTTTCCAGCGGCAGATCTTTACCTCCCAGGATGCCCTGCGCTCCTTTGTGGGGGGCTTCGGTGCCTTTGGCGCGGTGGTGTTCGTGTTGTTCCAGGCGGTGCAGGTGGTGGTGCCGATCCTGCCCGGCGGACTGGGATGCCTGGCGGGTGTGCTGCTGTTCGGTCCGTGGCTGGGCTTTGTATATAACTATGTGGGCATCTGCCTGGGGTCCATCGCCGCGTTTTTGCTGGCAAAGCTCTATGGCCGCCCCATTCTCTCCGTGCTGTTCCGGCAGGAGACCATCGCAAAATACGAGGGCTGGACCAACCGCCATTTTGCCCGGTGGTTTGCTTTGGCCATTTTCTTCCCTGTGGCGCCGGACGACTTCCTTTGCTGGCTGGCCGGCACCACGAAGATGACCCTGGGGCGGTTTTCCGCCATCATTCTGCTGGGCAAGCCCGCTTCCATCGCCCTGTACAGCCTGGGGCTGAGCACGGCGTTCCGCTTTGTGGGCCATCTGCTGCCAGCCTGAGGCGGGAAGACCGATGAAAATGCGGCCTGTGCCGCGCAAAATCATAGAAAAACTATGGGATTATCGGGAATATGAAAAAGAGAGGAAGTCCTGATCATGGGTGTACAGATTTATTCGGGCTCGCTGTCGCTGGTGGCAAAGAGCGGCGTTGGCAGGGCCGTGGAGCACCAGCGCCAGATGCTGCGCCGCTGCGGCGTGGAGGTAACGGATGAGCCCCGGGCGGACGCCCGGGTGGTGCACTGCAATACAGTTTTGCCAGACTCGCCTCTGGCGGCATTGTGGGCCCGGGCCCGGGGCAAGAAGGTGGTCTATTACGGTCACTCCACCCAGGAGGACTTCCGCCAGTCCTTCCGGGGCTCCGACCAGCTCTCGGGGCTGTTCCGGCGGTGGATCCGCTTTTGCTACAACTGCGGCAATGTGGTGGTGACGCCCACGGAGTACTCCCGCCGTCTGCTGGAGAGCTACGGCGTCCGCCGGCCCATTTATGTACTCAGCAACGGCGTGGACACGGACTTTTTCCGGCCCATGCCGGAGGCCCGCCAGGCGTTTCGCAGCCGCTACGGCCTTTCGGACCAGGACAAGGCCGTCATCTCCGTGGGGCACATGATCGCACGCAAGGGCTTGCCGGAATTTCTGGAGCTGGCCCGCTCCATGCCCCAGGTGCGGTTTTTCTGGTTCGGCTACACGGCACCGGAGCTGGTGCCCGCCGTCATCCGTGAGGCGCTGGCAAACGCGCCGGAGAACGTGACCTTCCCCGGCTACGTCAGCCGGGAGGAGCTGCGGGAGGCCTACTGCGGATGCGATGTGTTCGCGTTCCTCTCCCATGAGGAGACGGAGGGCATCGTGGTGCTGGAGGCCCTGGCCTGCGGCATCCCCACCGTGCTGCGGGATATCCCCGTCTACGAGGGATGGCTGCACCACGGCCAGGAGGTATACAAGGCCGAGAGCCAGGAGGACTTCCGCACCCAGGTGGAGGGGCTGCTGGACGGGACGCTGCCGCCGCTTCGGGAGGCGGGGCTGGCCCTGGCCAGAGGCCGCAGCCTGGAGCAGATGGGCCGCCGGCTCCGTGCCGTCTACGAGCGGGAGGGTCTTCCCTACCGGGAGGAGGCACCGTCCGTGCTGGCGGCGCTCCACAAGCACATCCCCCTGTATTTCCGGTGAATGCAATCAAACAGCCATGCCGCCAAAGCGGCATGGCTGTTTTGTGTTTTTGACTTTATTCTTTACGGCGCCGGCACGATCTCCCGGACCGTCAGCACGTCGCCCTCCACGGTGAAGCGCACCTCCAAATGGGCAAAGGTGAAGCCGTAGACACGGGTGGAGTCGCTCTGGTAGTGGGGGCGGGGGTCCTGGGCCAGCACGCCCCGCAGGGCCTCCCGGCGGTCCGGGGGCACGGCGTCCAACAGCGCCGGGGGAATGACGACCTGCAGCGTCGCTCCGGCGGGGGCCGCGGCAAAGCCGCCCACGGCGTCCGGGTGGTTGTCTCCGTAGGGGATGTAGGGCTTGATATCAAAAATGGGAGTGCCGTCCACCAGGTCGGCGCCCCGCACATGGAGCACCGGGCCCAGCTCTGACGTCAGCTCCACGCCCTCCAGCCGGACGGAGGAAAGGCCGATGGGGTTGGGGCGGAAAGGAGAGCGGGTGGCGAACACGCCCATGCGGACGTTGCCCCCCAGCCGGGGCGGCCGCACGGTGGGAGACCAGGTGTCCCGCACCGCCTGGTGAAAGGCCCAGATGAGCCAAATGTGGGAAAAGCCCTCCAGACCCCGGACGGCGTCGGGATTGCGGTAGGGGGGCGTGAAGACCACCTGGGCCTCCAGGGCGTCCACCAGCCCGCTTTGCCGGGGCACACCGAATTTTGTGGAGAAGTCGCTGCGGATGTGGGCAATGGTATGCATGGAGAAGAGATCGTCCATGAGAGACCTCCCTTTTTTCAATAGTTTTTCACTTATCCCATGACGGCGAAGCCGGAATGGTATAATGCCACGTTTTTTGATTGCCCTGCAAGGGGCGAGAAAAACGGCTTGAATCAAATGATAATAGTCGCTTTGCGACTATTATACTGCGGTTTGTGGAAAAAGAAAACCCGTGTCCCCATGAGAGGGGCACGGGTTTTTTCTCAAAAGTAGGGGCAGTCCTGCCAGTAGGTGAGGTACCAGGCCACGGAGAACCAGGCTATGGCCGCCAGCACGATCAGGCTGCAAAGGAGCATGCCCACCCAGTCGTAGCGGAGCTTTCCCCCGTCCCGGGCCGCCAGCAGCACCTCGATGCCCAGGCTGATGAGGGCCAGGGGAGAGAGGCGCAGCAGCAATCTCAGGTCCAGCTGGGGCCAAAACAGCGCCGCCAGCATGCCAAGACCTGTGGCTACCAGAATCAGACCGAAGGTGAACGTGCCCACCCGCCGGGCGGGCACGGCGTCCTCATTGGGCTTCATGGCGCGCCTCCTCCTCGTCGTGGTCCGCCTCCTCCGGCTCCATGGGAGGGACAAAGGGCGGGATATCGCCGCCGGTGGGCTTGGGGCCCCGGATGAACCAGATGCCCAGGGCGATGATGGCCACGGTCAGCACCAGACGGGGCACATCGTAGACCAGGATGCGGTGGAGCCACCAGGTGTCGTAGAAGAACTGGTCCAGGAATTCAAAGAGCCAGTCGGTCAGCAAGGTGTAGAACGTCCAGCAGCCAATGGCCACCAGTCCCCAGCCGATGAAACTGTGGCGTTTGCGGAACAGGGCCGCAGCCCGGGCGCTGTCCATATCGGAAAGGCCGAAGAGCATTTCGTCATCAGGGGGGAAGCCGTCGGCGATGCGGCTGCGGAGATTGTAGCTGTCGAAAAAGGCATAGAGCCACGCCGGCAGCATGAAGACCGCCATCGCCCCGATCTGCAAAAAGACGGAGACGGCGAACAGACCGAAAAAGACCAGCATCAAAGAAGTGCCGCGCTTCATATAGCCCTGATACATCTGGCCGCAGCCGGGGATGCAGGAGCTGACAAAAAGAAAGAATCCGTGTTTGGGTCTCATGAGTTACCTCCTTGAATGGCCTGGGAGTCCGGGCCGTGATAGGGATCGAAAAAGTCGCCGCACCGGGAGAGAAGTCCGTTGATGGAGGAGCGCCAGTGCTGGGACCAGTCCGCAAGATGGTGGGAAATGGGGGCGTCCTGTCCGGAGAACAGAAGCTGGCCGGAGACGGGCAGCCGGGCGCTGCCCCAGAGCACCGTCAGCGCCAGCACCACCGCGGCGGCCGCCGTGGCGTACCGGCTGGTGATGAGGCGGATGGTCCGCTGCCGGATGCGCCGCCAGAGACTCTCTTGACAGCTGTGGGCCGGCACCAGCGTGGGCTGGGCGGCCAGATACAGGGTATAGCGCTGCAGGCACTGGTCGCAGAAGGCCAGATGCTCGGCGACCTCCAGCCGGCTGAGCTCGTCCATGGGGGCGTTTTCCGTCAGCGCCCGGAGGGCTTCGTCCGTCAGATGGCCGTGTTCATCAAATAGTTCCATGGGATCCGCTCCTTTCCAGCTGCGTGCGCAGCAGTTGTTTTCCCCGGGCGAGCTGGGTGTGGATGGTCTTGACCGGCCTGCCCAGGGCCCGCGCCGCCTCCTCCGGCGTGCGCTCTTCCAGAAGGCACAGCCTGCACACCTGCCCGTAGGGCTCCCGGAGGTGGTCGATCAGCGCCGCGATCTCTTGCGCACCGCCCCGGGAGAGGGCCGTCTCCTCCGCCGCCGGCGCTGCGCCGGGGGGAAGGGCCTCGTCCCCCGGCAGCAGCGTGCGCCGTTTCCAGGCGCTTTGCAGGTGGTCCTTGGCCTTGTTGGCGGCGATGCGTCCCAGCCACTGACGTTCATACCCGGGGGGCATGGACGCGCGGTGGAGGTAGGCGGCGAGGAATGTATCCTGGGTCAGGTCCTCCGCCGCTGCGGCGTCGCGCACCAGCTGAAAGCAGATGGTATACACCAAGGGCTCATACTGCTCCACCAGCCGGGAAAAGGATTCATTTGTGATGGATACCACGCCGCACATCCACCTCCTTGCCTGTTGCTGTTATTATAACGAGGCAGCGGCGTCGTTTTCTTCAAAAAAAATAAAAAAGGCAGCGCCGCTGCCTTTTTTATGGCTTCTCCATATGGGGGATCACCACCTGCACGCCGTCTACGGTGCGCACCGCCGCGTCCATACCGTACACGGCCCGGATGCTCTCGCCGGTCACCACATCCGTGCCGCCGCAGGCGTGCACCGTTCCGCCGGAGAGGAGCAGCAGGCGGTCGCAAAACCGCAGCGCCAGGTTCAGGTCGTGGAGGACCAGAATGGCGGTGATGCCCGCCTCGGCGCATACCCGGTGCACCAGGGCGAGCATCTCGTACTGGTTGCGCAGGTCCAGCGCGCTGGTGGGCTCGTCCAGCAAAAGAAGCTTTGGCTGCTGCACCAGCGCCCGTCCAAGCAGCACCTTCTGCCGCTCGCCGCCGGAGAGCTGGTCCAGATACCGCACCGCCATGGGCTCCAGGTGGAGCCGGGTGAGCATGTCCGCCACCGCCGCCCGGTCCTGCTGCCCCACGCCCCAGCGGATGTAGGGCCGGCGGCCCAGCATCAGCGTATCGTACACCGTCAGCCGGGTGGAGGGGGATTCCTGGGACATGAGGGCCACATACTCGGCAAGGCGCCGGGGCGGCAGGGTCAGAAGATCGGTGCCGTCCAGCATGGCCCGGCCGGTCTGAGGATGGAGGATGCTGCAAAGGCACTTCAAAAGGGTGCTTTTTCCCGCGCCGTTGTTGCCTAAGATGGCCATACACGATCCGCCGGGGACTTCAAAGGAGATGTCCCGCAGGATCTGCCGCCCGCAGGGATAGGAAAAATTCAGATGCTCCACGGAGATCACAGGCGTTTCCCTCCCTTGAAAAGAAGATAGAGAAACAGCGGCGCCCCCAGAAACGACGTGATGGCGCCGATGGGCAGCACCACCGGGGAGAGGATCTGCCGGGCGGCCAGGTCCCCCAGCACCAGCAGCGCCGCGCCGGTGAGGGCGGAGGCGGGCAGCAGCACGCAGTAATTCCCGCCCACCAGCCGCCGGGCCAGGTGGGGGGCCACCAGGCCGATGAAGTTGATGACGCCCACATAGGACACCACCACCGACGCGGTCAGCGAGCATAAAAGCACATGGGTGAGCCGCAGCCGGTCCACCCGAACGCCCAGGCTCACGGCCGTCTGCTCCCCGCCCTCCAGGGCGTTGTAGTCCCAGCGGGCCAGGAAAAAGCAGACGAAGGTGCCCAGCACCACCGCCGCCATGATGCCAACCTCACGCCAGGTGGTGCGGCCCAGGTCGCCGAAGGTCCAGAACACCACGGAGGCAAGCTGCACCTCGTCGGCAAAGTACTGAAGCAGCGTGGAGGCCCCGGAAAAAAGGGAGCTGAGGGCCACGCCCGCAAGCACCATGGCCTCCGCCGACACGGACCGCAGCCGGGACAGGGCCAGGATCAAAAGGGACACGGCCATGCTGCAAAGGAACGCGCACAGGCTGATGGTCACAGGGCTGGTGAAGGTCAGCCCTCCGGCGGCGCTGCCGCTGGACTGGACGCCCGCCCCCAGCACGATGATGGCAAAGGCGGCGCCGAAGCCCGCCCCCTGGGAAATGCCCAGGGTGGAGGCGGAGGCCAGGGGGTTGCGCAGCACCGACTGGAGCACGCAGCCCGCCGCCCCCAGTCCCGCGCCGCCCAAAAGGGCCGTGCAGATCCGGGGCAGGCGCAGCGAGCGGACCACCGTATTCACAGACGGGTCCGCGGCGGCGCCGAAGATGCCCCGCAGCAGCTGAGGAAGCGGCGTTGCGTAGGAGCCGCTCCAAAGGGAGGCCACGCAGGCGATGACCACCACCGCCCCTAAAAACGCCAGGGCGGCGGCATGGCGGAGCCGGTGGCGCCGGTAGACGTCCGGCGCCTGGGCACGCAGCTTTTCCGCCATATCAGCCCTCCAGGGTCATGGGACCGAATACATACCCCTGGGCGGTGTACTGGGCATAGGCGTCCTCCACACCCAGCATGGTGGAGAAGATCTCGTCAAACTTCTCCCCAATGTCCACGTCGGCAAAGGCCTCCGGGTAGAGGACGGTGCCGGCATAGTAGGCGTCCGCCAGAGCCAGCTCTGCGTTGGTGGCGCTGGAGCGGAAGGAGATCTGGGCGTAGAGGCGGCCCTCCTGCACGGCGGTGAGGGCGTTGTAGAAGTCCGGCGCAGCGGCGTAGTTCTCCCGGATCAGGTCCATGCCGTTGTAGTCCAGGAAGATCACGTCCGGGTCCCAGGTGAGCACCTGCTCGGTGTCGATATTGAAGGGGCCGGACTGGCCCGTCTCGTCTGCCAGGTTCACGGCGCCGATGGCGGCCAGAGGCGCATAGCCCGCCTCCGTGCCCTCAAAGCCGTGGTGGCCCTTGTAGGAGACGCCGCCCACATACACGGTGGGCTTTTCCGCTTGGGGGATGTCCTGGGTGCGCCGGGCAAGGTCAGCCTGGGCGTCGAGGAGGTAGTCCGTCAGCTCCTGGGCCCGCTCCTCCTTGTGGAAAACCTCTCCCAGCACCTCCAGGGTGGTCAGGGCGTTTTCATCGAAGATGCCCTCGTTGTGGGCGATGGCCACCACGGGGATGCCCAGCCGGGACTGCAGGTCGTCGGCGCTCTGGGCGTCCAGGTTGGCCACCAGCACGTCCGGGTGGAGGGTGAGGATCTCCTCGTCGTAGGTGGCGCCGTTGTCGCCGGTGAGGGGGAGGGCGTCAAAGAGCTCCCGGTTGAAGTAGCTGAAGGGCTTGGAGAGGGTGGCGTCCCGCTCGTCCTGCTCCACGCCCACGGCCAGGTCCTGGGCGCCCAGGTAGGTGGTGTAGCGCAGGGCGCCTACGCCCACGCAAACCACGGATTCCACCTGCTCGGGCAGCGTCACGGTCCGGCCCCGGCCGTCGGTGATGGTGCGGGTATCGCCGGCGTCTTCCTCCGCCGCCGGAGCGGGGGAGGCGGCACAGCCGGTCAGCAGCAAAAAACATAACAAAAGGGAAAGGATACGAGTCTGCATGAAAGTCTCCTTGATCGAAATTACCAGCCCCGGTCATAGGGGGCGAAACAGTCGGGGCAATGGGGCTTGCCGTCCACCAGACGCACCATGTGCTCGGCGGTCATCTCGCCGCATACGGCGCAGGGGACGGAGGCAAAGCGACGGGCCTTTTCCGGTACCGGAAAGCGGGGAGCGCCCATGGAGAATACCTGCTCCAGCGGCGCTTCCAGAATGAAGCGGCGGCGCTCCTCCCGTTCCATGTCCGGCAGAGCCTTCAGGCAAAGGCGCACAGAGGCACCGCTGTTGCGGCAATAGAAGGAAAAGGCCATTTTGCCGGTGCCCCGGTAGAGGAGGTTGCCCTTGCCCATGGTGCAGCCGGTGATGACCTGCACCGCATCCACGCCGCAGGCGTCGTTTTCCGTGACGCACACCAGCTCCTCATCGGCAGCGGGACCGTCCACGCCCAGGTAAGAGAGGGCCTCCGTGGCTGCCCGGAAGCCGATGGCCAGGCCCGGGCAGGAGTGGCCGTGGAAGGCCACGCACCGGTTCCAGAGAGCTTCATTCATGGCGCGTTTCCTCCTTCGTCTCCCCGGCGGCTTTTGTCACATCCTCCCAGATCTGCTGAAAGGGAAGTCCCTGTTCCCGGGCGGCCCGGGCCACGTCCCGGTACTCGGGCTTTTCCTTGCAGATACCGTGACCCTCGCCCCGTTTGACGGCCATGGGGCCGTAGGCGGTCTCTACTGTGCGGACAGAGGGGGTGAGCACGTACCGGCGGCAGCGGCGCACCCGCACGCCCAGAGTGGACGTCTCCATTAATACGGCCCGGGCCAGCTCCGCCTCCTGCTCAGGACGGCACAGCACGGTCAGCGCGGCGGCGGGGCGGCCCTGCTTCATGAGAAGGGGCGTCACGGCCACGTCCAGGGCGCCTTTGGCGCGCAGGACATCGGCAGCGTAGGAGAGGGCCTCGGCGGTCATGTCGTCGATGTGGCACACCAGCTCGCCTACCTCCTCCGTGCCCTGGTCACAGCTTTGTCCCCAGAAGGCCCGGACGCAGTTGGCGGCGGGGAATTCCTTGGCGCCTACGCCTACGCCCACCCGCTCCACGGTCATGGGGGGCTGGGGGCCGAAGCGATGGCCGAAGTGGGCCAGCAGGGCCGCCCCCGTGGGGGTGCAGAGTTCGCCCTGGATAGCGCCGCCGTAAGTGGGAATACCCGTCAGTAAATTGGCCGTGGCAGGGGCGGGCACCGGCATGATGCCGTGGGCGCAGCGCACCTGTCCGCAGCCTACGTGGACGGGGGAGACCACCACCGCATCGGGCCGCAGCATGGACATGGCCAGGCACACGGCGGTCACGTCCGCCACGGCGTCCAGGGCGCCCACCTCGTGGAAGTGGATCAGCGCCACGTCCACTCCGTGGGCCTTGGCCTCTGCCGCGGCAATGCGGTCGTAGACCGCGGCGGCGTTTTGCCGCACGTCTTCCGGCACGTCCAGGGAGTTCAGAATGGCGCGGATCTCCGCCGGGCCGCTGTGGTGATGATGGTGGCCGTGCTCATGGTCGTGAGGGTGCTCGTGGTCATGGGGATGCTCGTGGTCGTGAGGGTGCTCATGGTCATGGGGATGCTCGTGGTCGTGGGGATGCTCGTGGTCGTGGGGATGCTCGTGGTCGTGGGGATGCTCGTGGTCGT
>CAUWEK010000049.1:0-12142 GCA_963557435.1 uncultured Dysosmobacter sp. | reverse complement strand
CCACGGAGCTCTCCGGCGGCGAGGCCCAGCGGGTGAAGCTGGCCACGGAGCTGAGTAAGCAGGCCACTGGCAAGACCATCTATATCCTGGACGAGCCCACCACCGGCCTCCACGCCGATGATGTGCGAAAGCTCCTGGAGGTCTTGCAGCGGCTGGTGGACGCGGGCAACACGGTGGTGGTCATCGAGCACAATCTGGACGTCATCAAGTGCGCCGACCACCTGATCGACCTGGGCCCCGAGGGCGGCGACGGCGGCGGCACGGTCGTTGTCACCGGGACGCCGGAAGAAGTTGCCGCATGCGAGAAGAGCTACACGGGCCAGTATTTGAAGAAGGTGCTGGCGCGGTAAGCGGCCATGAAAAAGCGGGATCAGCCATTTGTGGGGCTGATCCCGCTTCCGATTTGCAGGGCCAGGTTGTATTTTCCACGATTTTGTGGTAAAGTAAACGGGAAACAGGCGGCAGAAGCGGTTCTGCCGGCAAAAAAATTGCTTAACAAAAGAAAGTTGAGGATCACCTATGTCTAACATCAAACAAGTCGCCATGATCACCGTGTGCGGACGGCCCAATGTGGGCAAGTCCAGCCTGACCAACGCCCTGGTGGGGGAGAAGATCGCCATCGTCTCCAACAAGGCACAGACCACCCGCAACCGGATTTACGGCGTGGTGAACCGGGAGGATACCCAGTATATCCTGCTGGACACCCCGGGCCTGCACAAGCCCCGTTCCGCTCTGGGCGAGTACATGGTCAAGGTGGTGACCTCCAGCCTCTCCGACGTGGATTGCGCGCTGCTGCTGGTGGAGCCCATCCCCCATGTGGGCGGGCCGGAGCAGGCGCTCATCGACCGCATCCGGGAGGAGAAGATCCCCTGTGTGCTGTGCATCAACAAGATCGACACGGTGGAGCCGGCGGAGCTGCTGCCGGTCATTGCTGCGTATAATGCGGTGTGGGACGGCTTTGACGCCATCATCCCCATCTCCGCCCATACGGGCAGCGGCCTGGACGATCTGATGACCCAGCTCCACAAGTACGCCCAGGAGGGCCCCCAGCTGTTCCCGGACGATGTGACTTCCGATCAGCCGGAGCGCCAGGTCATGGGCGAGCTGCTGCGGGAGAAGCTGCTTTTGTGCCTGGATAAGGAGATCCCCCACGGCACCGCCGTGGAGATCACCAAGTTCTCTGAGCGGGACTCCGGCGTCATCGACGTGGACGCCACCATCTACTGTGAAAAGGCCAGCCACAAGGGCATCATCATCGGCAAGCAGGGCGCCATGCTGAAAAAGATCAGCTCCCTGGCCCGGCAGGACATGGAGAAGTTCATGGGCACCAAGGTGTACCTGGAGACCTGGGTGAAGGTCAAGGAAAACTGGCGTGACAACATGAACTATGTGCGCAGCTTCGGCTACCGGGACGAATAAGGCAGAATAGAAGCAAAACGGTGTCCCGTCGGTTTTCCGGAGCGGGGCAGCGCCCCGCCGCCACGGGTGCGGCGTGCAAGCGGATTGCGGAGCAAACCCTTGGAGGGGGCGGGCTTTGCCTGACCGCTCAGGTGGAAAACGGGCACCCATGAAATGAAATTTCATGGGGCAAACTGGCGGGGCAATAGGAACTATGTGCGCAGCTTCGGCTACCGGGACGAATAAGGCGGGATAGAAGCAAAACGGCGTCCCGCCGGTTTTCCGAAGCGGGACAGTGCCCCGCCGCAGGTGCGGCGTGCAAGCGGATTGGCGTTTATGGCCGATTCGCGCAGATGTTTCCAGCTATAACATTCGACGGATTCCGCAGACTAACGAAAAAGGAGGTCTGCGGATGAAAAACGACGCCTATTGGGAATGGTTTTGTATGACGGGGGAGCCGCTGGCCTATGTGCTCTACCGCCAGTCGGAGTGCCCCGACCAGGGAGTCGAGGGCTGAGGGGAGGCGCATCGCCTCCCTTACATAGGAGGGACCACGGTGGCATCCACGCCCTATACGGTGACAAACGGCATCGTCCTGCGGGAGACGGTGACAAAGGAATCTGACAAAATCCTGACGCTGCTGACCCGGGACTTGGGCCGCGTATCCGTCATTGCCCGGGGCGCCCGGCGGAAAAACAGCAAGTTTGCCGCCTGCGCCCAGTCTCTGGCCTACGGGGAGTGGACGCTGTACCGGCGGGGCGAATGGTACTACGCCAATGACGCCGAGACGCTGGAACTGTTTGCAGGCCTAAGACAGGACCTGGTGGCCATGGCCCTGGGATTTTATATGGCGGAGCTGACGGAGTCTGTCACTACGGAGGATACCGCCTCGGATGACATCCTGCGCCATTTGCTCAATGGGCTGTATGCGCTTTCTACTTTACACAAGCCGCCCCGCCTGGTAAAGGCGGCCTTTGAGCTGAAGCTGCTGGCCCTGACGGGCTATGAGCCCCTGGCGGACGGCTGCGCCTACTGCGGATTACCGGACCCGGAGGAGCCCATGCTGGACGTGGTGCAGGGCGTGCTGCACTGCCGCAGATGCGGCAGGGGAGAGCGGGCGCTTTCCATGCCTTTGTGCCGGGATTCCCTGGCGGCGCTGCGCCATATCCTCTATGGCGATCCCAAGCGGCTTTACAGCTTCACCCTGGAGGGCAAGGCTATGGACCGTCTGTCCGGCACGGCGGAGGCGTTCACGGCGGCCCAGTTGGAGCGGGGCTTCCGCACGCTGGATTTCTACAAAAGCGTGCAGACACCGACGAAATAAGATACAAAACGTATTATTTTATATGATATATACAAAAGGGATAGAAAGATGACGGAATTTGTCTTTGGCGGCTACCGCCTGGCGGTGGATGTGGAAGCCACCCAGGCCTATTACGCATCCCATAACGAAGACTGGATCACCTGCCAGTGTGACGGGTGCCGCAACTTTGCCCGGGCAGTGGAGACGCTGCCCCAGGCGGTGCGGGCTTTTTTTGAGGCGCTGGGGCTGGACGTGGAAAAGCCGGGGGAACTGATGTATTACCAGGGCACACCCACCACACTCTCCGGCGGCGGATGGTATCATCTGGTGGGCCGCATCCTGGCGGGAGACACGCTGCCGGGGGCTTCGGAGATCTTTCCGGCAGGGTGGTATGAGCTGGGCGACGGGTTTTCCGTGGCATTCAAGTCCCGGTGCGACCTGCTCCCGGATGACTTTCCCGCCCCCGCCATCCAGATGGAGTTCGAGCACCGGATGCCCTGGGTTCTGGAAGGCCCCAACCCCTATATTTATGAATGACCATCAAGTGAGATCACTTGACAGGAGAAAGCGAGTATGAGCGAATTATTTGATAAATCCCTGCGGACGCTGGAACTGCCCCGGGTGCTGCATATGCTCTCGGAGCAAGCCGTCAGCGCCGAGGCCAAACAGCGGGCCATGGCCGTGCGGCCGGAGACGGAGCGGGAGGAAGTGGAACGGCTGCTGGATCAGACCGACGCGGCCCGGGCCATGATCGGCCTCAGAGGCAGTCCGTCCTTTTCCGGCGTCAAGCCGGTGGCGGAGGCCTTGGACCGGGCGGACCGGGGCGGCAGCCTGAATACCCGGGAGCTTTTGACCATTGCGGACTTGCTGACCGCCGCCCGCCGGGCCAAGGAGTATTTCAACGCCGACGCGGCGGAAAAGACCGCCATCGACCACCTGTTTTTGTCCCTCCACGGCAACCGCTTTCTGGAAGAGAAGATCAAGCGGTGCATCGTGGACGAGGATACCATTGCCGACGCGGCCAGCCCCGAGCTGGCGGATATCCGCCGGCATATGCGCTCGGCCCAGACCAAAAGCCGCCAGATCCTTCAGAAGATCATCTCCTCCCCCAGCTATGCCAAGGTGCTCCAGGAGACCATCATCACCCAGCGGGACGGACGCTTCGTGGTGCCGGTGAAGGCGGAGCATAAGGGCGACCTGCCGGGTCTGGTGCATGACATCTCCTCCTCCGGCGCCACGGTGTTCGTGGAGCCCATGGGCGTGGTGCAGGCCAATAACGAGTTTATCGAGCTCCAGGCCAAGGAGGAAAAAGAGATCCAGCGGATCCTGGCGGAGCTCTCCGCCGAGGCGGCGGCCCACCGGGAGGACATCCAGTGGGACTATGACACCATGGTGCACCTGGATCTGATCTTTGCCCGGGGCCAGCTGAGCTATAAAATGAACGCTGCTCGTCCGGCTCTGCGCCGGGACGGAGGCATCCACCTGCGGCGTGCCCGGCACCCACTGCTGGACCCGAAAAAGGCCGTGCCCATCGACATCCAGCTGGGCGATACCTTCGATACGCTGGTCATCACCGGCCCCAATACCGGCGGCAAGACCGTGAGCCTCAAGACGCTGGGATTGCTGACGGTCATGACCCAGTGCGGCCTGCACATTCCCGTGGCGGATCAAAGCGAGATCTCCTGCTACGAAAAGGTGCTGGCCGATATCGGTGACGAGCAGAGCATCGAGCAGAGTTTGTCTACTTTCTCGGCACATATGGTCAATATCGTGAGCATTTTGCAGGAGGCAGACCGCCACAGCCTCATATTGTTCGACGAGCTGGGGGCGGGCACCGACCCGGTGGAGGGTGCGGCGCTGGCCATCGCCATCATCCAGGAGGCCCGCAGCGCCGGGGCGAAGATCGCCGCCACCACCCACTACGCCGAGCTCAAGACCTTCGCCATGACCACGGCGGGGGTGGAGAATGCCTCCTGTGAATTCGACGTGGAGACCCTCAGCCCCACCTACCGTCTCCTTATCGGCATTCCCGGCAAGTCCAATGCCTTTGCCATCTCCCGGCGGCTGGGTCTGCCGGAGAAGGTCATCCAGGCGGCCCAGGTGCAGATGAGCGGCGAGAGCGTCCGGTTTGAGGATGTGCTCACGGAGCTGGAGGCCAAGCGCCAGGCCCTGGAAAAGCGGGAGCAGGAGGCAAACCGGCTCTATGCCCAGCGGGAGGAGGACGCCCGCAAGGCACGGGAGTTCCGCTCCCAGATGGAGCGGGCCAAGGAGAATGCCCGCAGCCGGGGCGAGGCGGAGGCCAAGCGGATCGTGCGGGACGCCCGTTCCGCCGCCGACCAGGTGTTCGCGGAGCTGAGCGCCATGCGCAAGGCCCAGGCCAAGGCGGAGCGCAGCATGAATGAAAACGAGGCCCGGGCGGCTCTGCGCCGTACCCTCAACGAGGCGGAGGAAGCCATCTCCAAACGGGATGCTCGCCAGGAGCCCATTCCCAAGCCCAGCCGTCCCATCGCCGTGGGAGACCTGGTGGAGATCCCCGGCGTGCGGACGCCGGCGGAGGTGGTGTCCGTGGGCAAGGACGGCACGCTGCAATTGAAGTCCGGCGTGCTGAAGATGAAGGCCAAAGCCGCTGAGGTGCGGCTCATTGAGGACGACGAGCGGGCGGCGCGCAAGCCCAAGGCCGCCGTGACCATCCGCCAGAATGCCGACCGGGCTCTGCGGACCTCCGCGGCCCGGGAGCTGGATATCCGGGGCCTGGAGACGCTGGAGGCGGAGGGTGTGGTGGAGAACTTCCTCTCTGCCGCCGTCATGGGCCACCTGGATACGGTGACCATTATCCATGGCAAGGGTACCGGCGCGCTGCGCAAGGCGGTCCACGACATCCTGCGGCGCAATAAGGCGGTGAAGGACTTCCGCCTGGGCGTCTACGGCGAGGGCGAGTCCGGCGTGACGGTCGTGACCCTCAAATAATAAAAGAGAACGCCACCCGAGTTTAGGGTGGCGTTCTCTTTTATTCGGTGACCTCTGTCCACTGACCGTCCACCAGTATCTGAACGGTGGTTTTCAGCTCTCCGCTGCCGTCCTCCGCAGGCTCTTTGTGGATGTTCTTCACATGCACCAGGGCGCCCTGCTCATCGGGAACATAGATGTCCGTATCGTAAGTGCCCCAGCCGTTGCGGCTGCTGACGGAGACCTGCCGCTCCTCAGAGTCTGGCTCCACGGCGTAGCCGCACAGCCCGGGACCGGCGATGAACTGCCCCAGGTCCGGGTCCCACAGCCAGCAGAGGTACGATCCGTTCACCGTGCCCATATCGCACATGCACAGGATGTCCTGGGCACCGTCAAAATTGAGATCTACCAGAGTGGGCAAGTAGTTGCTGTCAAAAACCGTGGGATAGACTTGCTTTGCAGAAGCTGCCCCATCTTCCTCCAGCGTGAGGACGCCCGCACCCACATCCAGAGTCTGAAGCGGTTTCTCACCGTCCAGCACGTCGATGGAGCCTGTGCCGAAGGTGGAAAAGCCCTCCATAAAGGTCTCCTTGCAGTGGGCCACCAATGTCAGCGTTCTGCCGCCGTCCACCGTCACGGACAGCGTTTGATCAAAAAGGGTTCCGTCGGTGTCATGGGGAGAGGCGCTGGCTTGGGGGCCTTCCTGGGCGGTATCCTCCTCCTGCGCTGGGGAGGAAGACGGGGCCGCGCAGCCGGCCAGGAGCGCCAGGGGCAGCAAAAGGGCAAGCATGGATCTCATAGAAGGCTCCTTTCTGAGTTTCCCTCACTTTATCACGGTACTTCCTGGAGAACATCTCAAAAAAGTGACAAAGAAACAACAAAAGAGAAAAAGAAGGGGGGGAAGGCCGCCTTTACAAGGCGCGTCGGAATCTGCTATACTGGCGGTATCAAATTCAGTGAGGTGATCTGTATGCAGGAACTGGAACGGCAGTATCATATCGCCTGTACCGGCGAGGACGTGGGACGCTACTGCATCCTGCCCGGAGATCCGGGGCGGGTACCGGCTATTGCCGCATTGTTTGACGACGCGCGGCAGGTGGCGTGCAACCGGGAGTACAATGTCTGGACGGGAACGCTGCTGGGGCAGAAGGTCACGGCCTGCTCCACCGGCATCGGCGGGCCCTCTGCGGCCATCGCCATGGAGGAGCTGCACAAGTGCGGCGCGGATACCTTCATCCGCACGGGCACCTGCGGCGGCATCGACTTGAACGTGCAGTCCGGGGACATTGTGGTGGCCACCGGCGCCGTGCGGTTTGAGCATACCAGCCTGGAATACGCGCCGCTGGAGTTCCCGGCCGTGGCGGACTATGACGTCACCGGCTGCCTGGTCCGGGCCACTCGTGACCTGGGACTGCCCCTGCATACCGGTGTGGTCCAGTGTAAGGACAGCTTCTATGGCCAGCACAGCCCCGATGCCTCTCCGGTCTACTACGAGCTCAAGCAGAAATGGGAGAGCTGGAAACGGCTGGGGGTCAAGGCCAGCGAGATGGAATCCGCCGCGCTGTTTGTGGTGGCGGCGGCGCTGGGGTGCCGGTGCGGCTCCTGCTTCCATGTGGTGTGGAACCAGGAGCGGGAGGCCGCCGGACTGGACCAGCGCATGAGCGAGGACACCACCGCCTCGGTCCGGGTAGCGGTGGAGGCGCTGAAGCTGCTCATCGAAGAGGATCTGAAACTGGGACGCTGAACCATGAAAAAAGTACCGCGGCAGCTGCCGCGGTACTTTTTTCATGCAGGTTATTGGGCGGGTTCATCCTTTTTTTCCACAATATGCACGTTCAGATGGTTGTAAGTCATTTCCACGCCGTGGTCTGCGAAGGCGGTGCGCAGATGCTCACCCAGAGCGAAGTAGGCGTCCCAGTAATCGGCGGGCGCGGCCCAGCAGTAAACGGTGTATTCAATGGCGCTGTCACCGTACCCCGTCAGCCGGACACTGGGGGCGGGATCTTTCAAAAGGTGTTCCGTCATGCCCAGGGCCTGCTCACAGGCGGCTTTCACCGTCTCCGTGGGGGCGTCGTAGGAGGCGGAGACCTTCCAGACGATGCGCCGCTGGCCGTTGACGGTGTAGTTGGTCATTTTGGAGCTGGCCAGCTCCTTGTTGGGCAGCAGCACCATCAGTCCGTCGGGGGTGATGAGTTTGGTGTGGTTGAGGCTGATCTCCTCCACCGTGCCGGAGGTGCCGCCCACCTCCAAAAAGTCGCCCAGGGCAAAGGGATGGGACGAGAGGATCACCAGGCCGCCCGCCACATTGCCCAGAATGTCCTCTGCCGCCAGGGTGATGCCCAGAGAGCCCACGGACAAAAGCGCCACCAGGGAGGTAACGGGAATGCCCAGGCTGTCCACCACGATCAATGCCGTGATGACATAGAGGACCGTCCGCACACCGGCGGCCACATATTTTTGGACCCGGGCGTCCAGCTTGGACCGGCTCAGCAGGCGGTTCAAAAGCTTCATCAGCACCCGGATGACCAGCAGACAGATCAACAGCGTGACGGCGGCGGAAATGACCTTGCCCAGAGTCAGCGTGCCCAGAGAGATGCCCATCAGGCTGGAAAGATCCAAAGAGGACATATACGTTCCCTGCCTTTCATACGGTATTCTTATCAGGAATTTAACAATATCTGAAATGGAGAAAAAAGTCAATGCAGAGATAAAAAACCCGTGAAAAATAGATTATGAAGAAAGGGATTAATTGGTATCGGAAAAAGTAATAGCCCATTATATAAGATAGGTATTAACAGTCGCTGGCAAAAAATGATATACTTTTACACAGAGACGAGAAGATCTGGAGAGCATATTCTGTGCAATAAGACGAAGAAAGAGGCGTATCAGCAAAGAGGACAAGAAAAGAGGAGGAAAATTTTATGGATCGTACCCTGAATAAGAAAGGCAGCGGCCTGGCTCTGGTTCCGTTCCTGATATTCGTTGTGATCTATCTGGGCGCCGGACTGATCCTGCAGTCCCAGGGCGTCGAAATGGCGTTTTACCAGTTCCCCTCCGTGACGGCTATGTTTATCGCCCTGCTGGTGGCATTTGCCATGACCAAGGGCACCATGAATGAGCGTTTCAAGATCTTTGCCAGAGGCGCGGCCAATGAGGACGTGCTGACCATGCTGATGATCTATCTGCTGGCCGGTGCCTTCTCCGGCGTGGCGGCTGCCATGGGCGGCCGGGATGCCACCGTCAACCTGGGATTGAGCCTGATCCCCGTCCACTTCCTGACTGCCGGCGTGTTCATCATCTCCGCGTTCATGGGCACCGCAACCGGCACCTCCATGGGCACCATCGGCGCCATCGTTCCCATCGCCGTGGGCGTTGCGGACAAGGCGGGACTGAGCATCCCCATGATGCTGGGTGCCTGCGTGGGCGGCGCCATGTTCGGCGACAACCTGTCCATGATCTCCGATACCACCATCGCCGCCACCCGCAGCCAGGGCTGCGAGATGCGCGATAAGTTCCGCGTGAACTTCTTCATCGCCCTGCCCGCCGCCATCATCACCATCATCGTGCTGCTGATGGTTGGCCGTCCCGATGTGACGCCTGAGATGGGCGCGCTGGAGTACAGCATCATCAAGGTCGTGCCCTATCTGCTGGTTCTGATCCTGGCTCTGGTGGGCATGAACGTGTTCCTGGTCCTGACCATCGGCATCTTTGCTGCCGGCATCGTGGGTCTGGCCACCGGCTCTCTGGATATCTTCGGCTTTGCCCAGAACGTCTGGACGGGCTTCACTGGCATGAACGAGGTGTTCTTCCTGACCCTGTTCTGCGGCGGCATGTCCGAGATGGTCACCCACAACGGCGGCATCACCTGGCTCATTGAGAAGCTGCGCGGCATGATGAAGGGCAACAAGTCCGCTCAGGTCGGCATCTCCGTTCTGGTGTCCCTGGCCGACTGCGCCACCGCCAACAACACCGTGGCCATCGTCCTCAGCGGCAGCATGGCCAGAGATATCAGCCACGAGTACAAGGTCGATCCCCGCCGCACCGCCTCCTTGCTGGACGTGTTCTCCTGCGTGCTGCAGGGCATGATCCCCTACGGCGCCCAGCTGCTGACGGCGGCGTCCCTGACCTCCGCTTACGGCATTGCCATGAGCCCCACGGACATCATTCCCAACCTCTGGTACTGCTGGATCCTGGCAGTTGTGGGCATCCTGTCCATCTTCATCCCCTTCGCCGACGGTATCTGCCGCAAGGATCCCTGGAACTGGGAGTACGATGTGGCCGAGTCCGGCGTGGAGGCCAAGAAGGCTCTGCTGGCTGCCGAGGCCGAGCACGAGGCCAGCCAGGCTTGATACATAAAAAGAGAGCGTCCATTGGACGCTCTCTTTTTTCATTCAGCTTTTTCGGAACAGATTTTGGGCAGGGATTGGTGGAGGCTTTCGGTAAACCGGATAGACTCCGCCACGGACTGTTCCAGATAGGAGACAAACTGCTCGGCCAGGGGGGAGAGCTTGCTGTTTTTCGGCACGATCCATCCCAGACGGATGCAGGTCTTGCCGGACAAGGGGACCGTCACCACCGCCTGGCTGGTGATGTTTTCCACCAAAAGGCCGCTGCCGGTGGTAAAGGCATCGGTGCGGGCCAGCACGTTCATCATGGTGGAGCGGTTGTTCACGCTGATGCACCGGGCGGGCTTTTTCAGCGACAGGATCTGGTACTCCTCGGAAAAGTCCGCCGCCACACCCTGGTCGTGTTCAAAGGAGACATAGGGGTAGCCGGCCAGGTCCGCCTCGCTGACGGTGCTCAGCCCTGCCAGCGGATGGTCCTTGCGGACATAGACGCACGGCGCCACTGCCGCCACCTCATGAAATTCCAGTTCCCGGGAGTCCAGCAGCCGCCGGATCATCTTTTCTGTCAGTTCGGTCAAAAAGATCACGCCGATATCCGCCCGGTGGTCATAGACATCGTCGATGACTGCGTCCATGCCTGCTTCTTTGGCGGAAAAGCAGTAGCGGTTTTCCTCCGTGTTCTGCAGCATCCGCAAAAACGCATCCTCTGAAAAGGGGTAGCGCTGGGTGGAAACGGAAAAACGCACCGGCGCGGCGGTATTTCTGGCCTCACCGTAAAGACTTTCGATCCGCTGCTTTTGCTCCAGCAGGGAGACGGCGTAGCTGAGGAACTCCTTGCCCTCCGGCGTAAATTCCACGCCCCGGTTGCTGCGGACAAAAAACTGAATGCCCAATTCCTCCTCCAGCTCCCGCACGGCGGTGGAGATGCCGGACTGAGAAAGAAACAACTTGTGAGCGGCCTTGTTGATGGAGCCGCACTTGGAAATTTCAACGACATATGTAAGCTGCTGAAAAGTCATGCCATACCTCCTGTCATAACCGGCCATGATTGCTTATTATAGGACGTGCGCCGGTGAAAGTCAAACCGCTATTGAAAAAAGTGAGAACAGATTGAGGAAAACCAATACTAACACACTCTTTGGAAATTGTGTTATCTTATAGTCAGAAGTTGGTAAAGAAATGAAAGACAACCTGGAATTTCTGGTCAACATTACCACAAATGCGCTGATCCAAACAACTCTCTCTCAATTCTCTCTCCCTCTGACAGCTGCGGCAGTTTTCGCCGCTTGATGTTGGAAAAATGAACACAAAAACGATTGCTCCGTCGGAGAAAGACACCGCACGGACCGAATTAGAAAGGAAGGATTTATCATGAACACTGAAAAGAAGCTTGGCTTTGCCACTCGTCAGATCCATACCGGCAAGGTGAAGAACGCCGCGGGTTCTTTGTGCGATCCCATCTACCAGACCTCCACCTTCGAGTTCGATACCGTGGAGCAGGGCGGCGCCCGCTTTGCCGGCCAGGAGAGCGGCTACATCTACTCCCGTCTGGGCAACCCCACCGTAGCCACCGTGGAAGCCAAGCTGGCTGAGCTGGAGGGCGGCGAGGCTGCTCTGGCCACCGCTTCCGGCATGGGCGCCATCTCCACCGCCATCTGGTCCAGCGTGGAAGCCGGCGACGAGATCGTGGCCAGCGACACCCTGTATGGCTGCACCTTCGCCCTGTTCAACCACGGCATCTGCAAGTTCGGCGTGAAGGTCCACTTCATCGACATGACCGACATGGCCGCTTTGAAGGCCGCGCTGAACGAGAAGACCAAGGTGGTCTATCTGGAGACTCCCTGCAACCCCACTTTGAAGATCGTTGACATCGCTGCCGTTGCCAAGGAGGCGCACGCCTATAACGCCGGCATCAAGGTCATCGTGGATAACACCTTCTGCACGCCTTACCTGCAGCGTCCTTTGGAGCTGGGTGCCGACGTGGTCGTCCACAGCGCCACCAAGTACCTCAACGGCCACGGCGACGTCATCGCGGGTGCCATCATCAGCGATAACGAGTTCATCAACACCGCCCGTATGTTCGGCCTGAAGGATATGACCGGCGCGGTCATGAGCCCCTTCAACGCCTTCCTGATGGCCCGCGGCATGA
>CAUWEK010000048.1:0-12207 GCA_963557435.1 uncultured Dysosmobacter sp. | reverse complement strand
TTTGGCCTCATGATCCAGCGGTTTTACCGGAGCCTTCTCACCGATGAGGGCTATTTGATGTTCACCCTGCCGGTATCCGTCCACCAGCACATCTGGAGCAAGCTCATCGTCTCCACCGCCTGGTTTTTTGCAACGGGCGCGGCGGTGGTGGTGTCCATGCTGGTCATGAGCGTGGACGGTACGTTCTTCCCGGCGTTCATCCGGGGCTTCCGGGAGATGTTCGATGCCATGACCGCCTACTACGCCCTCAACGGCACGGCCATCATGCTGGAGTTCGTGGTGCTGTGCTTCCTGGGCTGCGTTGCCTTTGCCCTGCAATTTTACGCCGCCATGGCGGTGGGATACAGCCGTCCCAACCACAAGATGGCCTGGTCGGTGGCGTTTTTCTTCCTGTTCCAATTCGCCGTCCAGATCGTGGGCACCTTCCTGCTTCTGGCTCTGGACGAGTCGCCCCTGCACCATCTTTTGATGAATGTGGATATCCACATCACGCCTATGCTGGGCATCCACATCGGCATGGGCCTCATGATCGGCTGCGTGGTGGTCTACGGCGCCGTGTTCTATGCGGTCACCGCGTACTTCCTCAAGCACCACCTGAATCTGGAGTAAAAAAAGAGAGCCGAAAGGCTCTCTTTTTTTGCGCCGTTCACCGGCCGGTGTACACCTTCCGGCCGTCGCTCCACACGGCCCGGACGGCATCCTTCTGCCGCCGGTACATGCACCGCTCCAGCCGCTCGGCGGGGGAGAGAGGGTGGGATTGGGGCAGGTCGTCGTCGGAGAGGACGATGGCGTGGAGGGCGTTGCCCGGCGCAAAGCCCGGCGCATCACCGAAGAAGGCCGCTCCGGCGGAGGTGCCCAGATACCACGCCTCCGCCACCGTGAGAAAGTCCGGCCGGGCCGGGTCGGTCATCTGGCGGACCTTGGAGGAGCGGATGGCGGCGGTGACCGCGTCGAACATGGAGATGTGGTCGCCGCCGGCAATGTCCGTGCCCAGGGCCACCTTCAGCCCCTCCTGAAGCATGGAGCGCACCGGCGCCGTGCCGGAGCACACGTTCACGTTGGAGTCCGGGCAGTGGACCACCGTCACGCCCGCAGTGCGCATGGCATCGCGCTCCCGCTCGTCGGACCAGACGCAGTGGGCCATGAGGGTGCGGTCGTTCCAGAGGCCGAACTTCCGGTAGCTCTCCCAGTACTGCTCGCAGTCCGGGTGGAGCTCATGGACCCAGGCCACCTCCCGGTCGTTTTCCGACAGGTGGGACTGGATGGGAAGGCCCGTCTCGGCGGCCTTGCGGCCAAGCCACGCCATCAGCTCATCGGTGCAGGAGGGGGTGAACCGGGGGGTGAGGATGGGGTGGATGTGGGCAAAGTCACCGCACCGCTCCAGCCACCGCTCCGTCTCATGGATGGACTCGGCCGTCTCCTCCTGCAATACGCCGGGCAGGCCGTTGCGGTCCATGTTCACCTTGCCCACATAGCCGCAAAGGCCGGCGCGCTCCAGCTCCTCCATCAAGATCCAGGTGGCCTCCGTATGGAGGGAGGAGAACATGCACACCCGGGTGGTGCCGTTTTCAATGAGCTCGGCGGCCAGCTTGCGGTAGACGTCCCGGGCGTAGTCGGGGTCCGCGAAGCGGGCCTCCGCCGGGAAGGTGTAGGTGTTGAGCCAGTCCAGCAGGGGCAGGTCCATGCCGGTGCCCAGCATGGGGTACTGGGGGGCGTGCAGATGCATGTCGCAAAAAGCGGGCAGGATCAGCGCCTGGCCGTATTCCTCCACCGCCGCGCCGGCATAGCATTCCGGCAGCGCGGCGTAGACGCCGGTGATGCGTCCGTCCTCGGCGACGAGATAACCGCCGGGGGTGATGTCCAGCTTCCCCAACACCGGGGAAGAGACGATGGTGCCGTGCAAAATCGTAAGAGCCATAATAACCTCCCGCGCCATAGGCGCCATTTCCGGGCAGTGCCCGTTTGTACGCGGCACAAAAAAAGGAGCGCCCGGCCGGAGGAAGCCTTCCTCTGACCAGACACCCATAGAGAAGCCTTCGGCGGCTCCGTAGAAACTTTCGCGCCATGTACAAGCGAAATTATATGAGTCCTTTTCAATTGTATGCCGTTACTTACACCATAGCACATGCCCAGTGGAAAAGCAAGTGGCACCTTTGCCCCCGGCGGCTACTATACTGGCATACGGGCGGTTCTCCGCCCGAATCTGAAACGAGGCGAGAGCGATGTGGTATGCGCTGTGCCGCGCGGCCGCGGGGACGGGATTCACCTTTTTGATGACCGTTCTGGGCGCGGCGGCGGTGTTTTTCGTATCCGGGGAGCCCAGGCCCCGGAGCCAGAAAGCCATGCTGGGCTTTGCCGGCGGCGTGATGACGGCGGCCTCCGTGTGGAGTTTGCTGCTGCCCGCCATCGAGCAGGCGGAGCAAAGCGGCGGCCTGCCCGGCTGGGTGCCGGCGGCGGGAGGCATGGTACTGGGCGTGGTGTTTTTGGCGGCGCTGGACGCGTGCGTGCCGTTTCTGCGCCGGACGGAGGGGGAGGAGTCCCGGCGTCAGAGCGCTCTTTTGATGACGGCCATCACCCTCCACAATATTCCCGAGGGCATGGCGGTGGGCCTGGCCTTCGCCCTGGCGGGCGCCGGGGAGACGGCGGGGGCCGCGGCGCTGGCCCTGGGCATCGGCATCCAGAACTTCCCGGAGGGGGCGGCCATCTCGCTGCCATTGCGCCAGGCGGGGGCGTCCCGGCTCAGGGCCTTTTTGGGCGGCGCGGCGTCGGGGGCGGTGGAGCCGCTGTTCGGCGTGGCGGTGGTGCTGGCGGCGGGCGCGGTACATCCCCTGATGCCGTGGCTTTTGAGCTTTGCGGCTGGGGCCATGGTGTATGTGGTGGTGGAGGAGCTGGTGCCCCAGGCCCAGGGCCCCTCCGGCACCTGCGGCTTCATCACCGGCTTTCTCGTGATGATGGTGCTGGACGTGTCGCTGGGATAAGGCGGCAAAAAGGGCCCCGGCCATTTGGCCGGGGCCCTTTTTCAAGAGGGAAGATTCAGCTTTAAAAAGACCAGCGTGGCCTCGCCCTCCCGGGTGGCCGAGCTGGTATTGATGTTGAGGGTGAACACCGTCTCTTCCGGGATCACCGCCAAAAAGGCGCTGGACCCGGACATACTGACGTTGTCGGTGCCGGTGCGGCCGTAGACGCCGTACTCCAGGAACGGCCGGTCACTGAAGGACGGGGTCACCTGGAGATAGCCGGCGGTGTCCAGCACGGCGGAGACATGGTAGGAGACGAAATACGTCCCCGGCGAGAGCTGGATCTGGGTGTCGGAGAGGGCGGTGATCTGCCCGGTGGGGTCGCTCACCGCAGGGAAGAGGGTCATGGGGGACCCGCTTTCAAACTGCTGCATGAACGTGAAGAAGGATGCGGCGGCGCTCATGCCCGGCAGGCCGGGGGCACCGTCGGCACCGGGGGCACCGTCGGCACCGGGGGCACCGTCGGCACCGGGGGCACCCGGAACTCCGTCTGCACCGGGGGCGCCGTCCGCCCCCCGGGGAATATAAAACGACAGCTCCACGCCGCAGGGAGTGGGGTGGGCGCACACGCGGGCGTCCGTGCCCGGCGCGGTGGTGACGGTGGACGCCACGGTCACGTCGGGGATACAGCAGCAGCTGTCATGACATTGGCACATAGGTTCTGGACTCCTTTCCATCATGGGGATAGTCCAGTATATGCCGCCGGGGGGACAGGAGTCACAGAGTCAAGGGCGCGCCGGAGAGATAGCGGCGCAGCAGGTCGAAGGCGTGGTTGGCGGCCAGTTCCTGGATGCGGTCCCGGTGCCGCTGTCCGAAGTCGCAGCGGCGGCAGAAGGTGCCCTCCGCCGTGTCCAGGCCGATGAACACCAGTCCCACGCCATTGCCCCGCTCGTCCGGGTCGGGCCCTGCCACGCCGGTGACGGACACGGCCGCGTCCGCCCCGGTGATGCGTCGTGCGCCCTGGGCCATGGCCCGGGCCGTCTGCTCCGACACGGCGCCATAGCGGTCCAGGATTTCCCGGGAAACGCCCAGCACGTCCGCCTTCATGTCCGTCCAGTAGCTGACCACGCCGCCCCGGTAGACCTGGGAGGCCCCCGCCAGGGCGGTCATCCGCTGGGCGATCTGTCCGCCGGTGCAGCTTTCGGCACTGGCCAGGGTCATGCCCCTTTCGCGCAAAAGAGCGGAGCAGGCACTCTCCAGGCTGGCCACGTCCACGCCGTAGACAACGTCTCCCAAAAGGGCGCACACCTCGTCCACCACGGGCCGCAGCATGGCCTCCGCAGCCTCGGCGGTGGGGGCCTTGGCCGTGGCCCGCAGCCGCACCTCGCTGGGCTTGGCGTAGGTGGCAAGAGACGGGTTTTCCATGTGGGCCATCCGCTCCCGCAGGCGCTCCTCCATGGGGCTTTCCCCCAGGCCGAAGGTCATGATGTCGTGGGAGACGATGACCTCTTTGGAGAGCGTGCGCAGATAGGGCAGCGCGTGGTCGCGCAGCATGGTGCGCATCTCAAAGGGCGGGCCCGGCAGCATCAGAACATGGACGCCGCCGCACTGGAAGGCGCAGCCGGGGGCGGTGCCCACGCTGTTGGGGAAGATGACGGCCCCGTCCGGGAACTCCGCCTGGGGGCGGTTGTTCTCCGGCATGGTCAGATGGACGTTTTTTTCAAAGTAGGCCCGGATGCCCTCCAGGATCTCCGGGTGGAACACCAGCGGCAGACCGAAGGCGGCGCACACGGTCTGCTTGGTCAGATCGTCGTAGGTGGGGCCAAGACCTCCGGTGGTGAGGATCACGTCCGCGCGGCGGCGGGCGATGTCCACGGCCTCGGCAAGGCGCGTGGGGTTGTCGCCCACCACGGTGTGCCAGTAGACGTTGATGCCCACGGAGGAGAGGGCCTGGGAAAGCTCCTGGGCATTGGTATTGGCGATGTTGCCCAGCAGCAGCTCGGTGCCCACGGCAATGATCTCAGCGGTATGTGACATGGGATTCCTTCTTTCTGAAAGACGGGCCGGGCGGCCCTGTGGAAAATCAGATCCGGGGTTCGTCGGTGGGCTTTACCCGCACCCACTGGTCCGCGGCCAGGGCCTCGGCCACCAGGGCGTCCACGTCCAGGGCGGCCTCGGCCTCCCGCACATCCTCCACCTTGGGGCGGGTGCAGGGATGGCGGGGGGTAAAGACGGTGCAGCAGTCCTCGTAGGGGAGGATGGAGGTATCGTAGGTGCCGATCTGGCGGGCCATGCGGATGATCTCCACCTTGTCCATGCCGATCAGGGGCCGCAGCACCGGCAGCGTGGTCACGTCCTCCGTGGTGCCCAGGGCCAGCATGGTCTGGCTTGCCACCTGGCCAAGAGACTCACCGGTGACCAGGGCGCCGGCCCCGGCCCGCTTGGCAACGGCCTCGGCGATGCGCATCATGAAGCGGCGCATGATCAGGGTGAAGTACTCCTCCGGGCAGTTTTTGCGGATCTCCTCCTGGATCTTGGTGAAGGGGACCACATGCACCACCATGCGCCCGCAGTAGGCGGTCAGCAGCCGGGCCAGCTCCAGCACCTTGTCCAGGGCCTGCTGGGAGGTATACGGCGGGGAGACGAAGTGCACCATCTCCAGCTGTACGCCCCGGCGGGCCATCATCCAGGAGGAGACGGGGCTGTCCAGTCCGCCGGAGAGCAGGCTCACGGCGGTGCCGCCCATGCCCACGGGCAGTCCGCCCGCACCGGGCACGGAGGGGGCGTGGACGTAGGCGTACTTCTCCCGGATCTCCACGTACACGGTCAGGTCGGGATGGTGCACGTCCACCGTCACATGGGGGAAGCGCTCGGCCAGCTCCCCGCCCACGGCCTGGCTGAGCTGGATGGAGGTCATGGGGAAGAGCTTGTCGGCCCGCTTGCTCTCCACCTTGAAGCTGCGGGCGGCGGCAAAGTCGCCGGAGAGGTAGGCCACGGCGGTCTCCACGATGGCCTCCACGGTCTTCTCGCAGGGGACGGCCCGGGCCACGGCGGCCACGCCGAACACCTGGCAGCAGGCGGCAAAGGCGCTCTCCATGTCGCACTGGTCATTCTGCGGCTCCACGTAGATGGTGCTCTGGCGCACCAGCACCCGGAAATCGCCGAAGCGGCGGATGCGGCGGCGGACGTTGTTCATGAGCTTGTCCTCGAAGGCTTTGCGGTTGAGGCCCTTCAAGACCACCTCGCCCAGCTTCAGAAGGAGGATCTCATTGTTGTTCATAGGGATGCCCTCCAATAAATAATGAATAGTAGTGAATCACACGGGATTCCGGCCCGCGCCGGGGCCATTTTGTCAAGCTGCATTATACCGCATTTGCCGGGGAAGAAAAAGCCCCGATTTTCCCTGGAAAAATTTTTTAAAATTTTTTTGCGGTCCGTGCAATAAACCCGGCCCGCCGTCCGTTTAACAGGCAGAAAGAGCGGAGAGGCCACTCTCCCACAAAACCGCATCACAAATTCTGATGAAAGAAAAGGAGAATGTACCATGAAGAAGACCGGTTACTGGAAGGGCTTTACCTCTGCGCTGGTGCTGATGGGTCTTGTGACGGCCCTGGGCGTCACGGCCACGGCGGCCTCCAAGCGCACCATCGAGGTGGAAGACGGCATCAAGATCACCATCAACGACGCGAAATTCACCCCCCGGGACGCCGACGGCAACAAGGTGCCGGTGTTCCTGTACGACGGTACCACCTACGTGCCCGTGCGGGCCGTGTGCGAGGCGGCGGGCATGGACGTGTCCTTTGATTCCGCCACCCGCACCGTGGAGCTGACCACCCCGGACTGGAACCTGAGCGAGGACCCGGACGCCGGCGAGTATATCACCCGCTCCGAGGCCAAGGAGATCGCCCTGGACGACGCGGGCGTGAAGTCCTCCGACGCGGTCTTTTTGAAGGCGGAGCTGGACTGGGACGACGGCGTGGCCCACTATGACGTGGAGTTTTACAGCAAGGGCGTGGAGTACGACTACGAGATCAACGCCAAGACCGGCAAGATCATCGAGTCCGACCGGGACGTGGACGGCTACGACGCTCCCGACTGGGACGACTACTGGGATGACAATTGGAACGATAACGACAGCACCTCCTCCGGCAGCGTGATCAGCCGTGAAAAGGCCCAGCAGATCGCCCAGAACAAGGCCGGCAGCGGCGCCACGGTGGTCAAGTGCCAGCTGGACTGGGACGACGGCCGCCAGGTCTACGAGCTGGAGCTGCGCAACGGCCGCATGGAGTATGAGTGCGACATCGACGCCAAGAGCGGCTCCATCCTCAAGTGGGAAGCCGACTACGACGACTAAGACGCGCCGATCAAAAGGGACGCCCGGCGGGGCGTCCCCTTTTTTGCCGCCATCCGTTGCGCCGCCGGGGGAAATCTGCTATCATCGGCCTGTAAGACCCCAAATTTTACAGGAGGGAAATGCCATGAAGATCGTAGCCATCAACGGAAGTCCCCGGAAAAACGGAAACACCGCCCGGCTGCTGGAGGCCGTGGGCAAAGAGGTGCGCGCCGCCGGCGTGGAATTTGAGGTGTTCCAGCCCGGTGCGCGGGTCCATCCCTGCATGGCCTGCTACCACTGTCTCAATACCGGCTCCCTGCGCTGCGTGCAGACCGACGACATGGTCAACGACATCATCGCCGCCTGCATCGAAGCCGACGGCATATTGCTGGCAAGCCCCGTTTACCACGGCGGCATCGCCGGCAACATGAAGTGCGTGCTGGACCGGCTGATGCTCGCCGCCGGCTGCGGGGACAACCAGCTCCACCACAAGGTGGGCGGCGCTTTGTGCACGCTGCGCCGCAGCGGCGGCATGGAGACGTACCAGCAGCTGCTGGGTACCATGGACGCCATGGAGATGCTTATCGTCACCTCCGACTACTGGGGTGCCGTCCACGGAGCGGACCCGGGCGAGTGCCTGGAGGATACGGAGGGCATGGAGGTGGCCTGCAAGCTGGGCCGCAACATGGCCTGGGCGGTGAAGGCCCTGGCCGCCGCCAAGGAGACGGTGCCCCCGCCCGCCACCGGCCACCGGACCATGACCAACTTCATCCGCTGAAAAATTTTCTGCTGTCTGTCACCTTTTTCCCCGCCGAAGCATCTTAATAGATGACCGGTCCTGAAACCAGAAAAGGAGAAAGCCCCAAAGCCATGATGCAAACCGCGCTGGACAAGGAAATATTCTGCACCAGGGTCATTGAGAACCAGGAGGCGCTCTTCCGCACCGCCAAGGCCATCCTCCGCAACGACGAGGACGCCGAGGATGCCGTGCAGGAGGCCATCTGCGCAGCCTTCGAGCGGCGTCAGACCCTGCGGGACGCGGACAAGTTCCGGCCCTGGCTTTTGCGCATCCTGGCCAACAAGTGCTATGACGCCTGCCGCAAGCGCAGGCCCTCCGTGGACCTTTCCGAGGTGGAGGAGTGCCTGCGTGCCCCGGAAGCGGACCCCACGGAGCGGCTGACGCTCTGGCAGGCGGTCATGACGCTGGGAGACGATCTCCGGGCCCCGGTCACTCTGTTCTACTACGATGGGCTGTCCATCCGGGAGATCAGCGGCGTCCTGGGCATCAGCGAGGCGGCGGTCAAGACCCGTTTGTCCCGGGGACGGGCACGGCTGCGTGTGCTGCTGAGAGAAGAGTGAGGTGCAACATGGATCAAATGGATCGATTTGACGAGGAATTGAGAGCGCGAGCAAAAAAAGAACCCTTCCCTCTGCCGGAGGATTATGCCGGCAGGGTCTTTCGCACCTGCGCTGCGCTGAAGGAGGCAGACATGAATATGAGCAACAAATCAAAAACCAGACGTGCCGCCCGCTACGGCGGCTGGATCGCCGCCGCCCTGGCTCTGTTCGTGGCGGTACCCAATGTGTCCCCCACCGCAGCGGCCGCCATGGCGGATATTCCGGTGCTGGGCACCATCGTGGAGCTGGTGACCTTCCGGACCTACACCTATAACGACGGCCACAACATCGCCGACGTGGAGACGCCCGAACTTGGCGGCAGCGCCGCTGCCGAAGAGGTCAGCGACCAGGTGCAGGAATACACCGATCAGCTCATCGCCCAGTTTGAGGCGGACTGCGCCGCCACCGGCGAGGGCTATCAGGGCCTGGATGTGACCAGCAGCGTGGTGACCGACACCGACAGCTGGTTCACCCTGCGCATCGACGCGGTGAAGACCCAGGCCAGCGGCGCCCAGTTCAGCCGTTTCTATCACATCAACAAGGCCACCGGTCAGGTGGTGACTCTGGCGGACCTGTTCCGGGAGGACGCGGACTATGTGACGGCCCTGTCCGACTCCGTGCGGGCCCAGATGGAAGAGCGCATGGCCGCCGACGAGAGCCAGGCCTACTTTGTGGACCAGTTCACCGGCATCGACCCCAACCAGAACTTCTACTTTGACGCGGACGGCCAGCTGGTGCTGGTGTTCGACGAGTACACCATTGCCGCCGGCTACATGGGCATGCCGGAGTTCACCATCCCCGCCTCCGTGTATGAGGGCCTTTTGAAGTGAGGCATGAACGGATGAAGCGGCTGGGGCTTTTCGCCCTGGTCCTGGCGCTGACGGTGTGCCTGGCCGCCGGCTGCGGCAAAGACAAGGAGGAGGCGCCCGCCGATGGGGCGGACGCCGCCCAGACCTCCACCCTCACCGGCACGCTGGACGAGGTGAAGGACTTCATGTTCACCGTCACGGACGATGCCGGTGAGGCCTACGTGTTCTCCCTGGAGAGCGGCGACAAGCCCCAGGGGCTGGAGGACGTGGCCGTGGGCGATACGGTGACCGTCACCTACACCGGGACCCTTTCCGTGGTGGACGGATTGGACGGCACCATCGTCTCTGTGGAAAAGGCGGAATCATAAAACGAAAAAACAAGCCGGACGGCATTGCCGTCCGGCTTGTTTTTATCCCCGCAGGATATCCGTGTTGCGGTACTGGATGGCCTCCGCCAGGTGGGCCGGGCCGATATCCGCCGCGCCCTCCAGGTCGGCGATGGTGCGGGCCACCCGCAGGATGCGGTCGTGGGAGCGGGCGGTGAGCCCCATGCGGGAAAAGGCGCTTTTCATCAGGGCCTCGCCGCCATCATCCAGGGCGCAGAACCGGCCCACCATCTCCGGCGTCATGGCGGCGTTGCAGGTGACGGCGGTGCCGGAAAAGCGCTTTGCCTGGACGGCACGGGCGGCCTCCACCCGGGCCTTCACCGCCGCGGAGGACTCAGCGGGCGCGCGGCGGCGCATGGCCTCGTATTCCACCGACGGCACGTTCACATGCAGGTCGATGCGGTCCAAAAGCGGCCCGGAGATCTTTTCCACATACCGCTCCACCTCCCGGGCAGAGCACGTGCACCTTCCCGAGGGGTGGCCACGCCAGCCGCAGCGGCAGGGGTTCATGGCGGCGATGAGCTGGAAGCGGGCGGGCAGATGCAGCGTGCCCGCCGCCCTTGCCACAGTGACGGCGCCCTCCTCCAGGGGCTGGCGCATGGCCTCCAGCACGTCCCGGCGGAACTCCGGCAGCTCGTCGAGAAACAGCACGCCGTTGTGGGCCAGGGACATCTCCCCGGGCCGCAGCAGCGCGCCTCCGCCGGTGAGGGCGGCGGCCGAGGCGGTGTGGTGGGGGGCACGGAAGGGACGCCGGGTCAGCAGGGGGCGGCGGGGGTCCGTCAGTCCCGCCACGGACCAGATGCCGCTGCTCTCCAGCGCCTCGGCGCGGGTCATGTCCGGCAGGATGGAGGGCAGACGCTTAGCCAGCATGGACTTGCCCGCGCCGGGGGAGCCGATGAGCAGCAGGTTGTGGCCGCCGGCGGCGGCGATCTCCAGCGCCCGCTTCACATTTTCCTGACCCATCACGTCCGAAAGGTCGGGCAGGGACTCGTCCTCCGGCTCCGGCGTCCACGCCGGGGCGGGGGAGAGGGGGGCGCGGCCGGAAAGGTGGGCCGCCAGAGCCCCCACGTCCGGCACGCCGTAGACGGTGAGCCCGCCGGCCAGCGTGGCCTCGGCGGCGTTTTCCGCCGGGACGAACAGCGTCCGGATGCCTGCGGCCCGTGCGCTGAGGGCCATGGGCAGCACGCCCGGCACGGCGCGCACCGCCCCGGTCAGGGACAGCTCGCCCAAAAAGGCCGCGTCCGGCGGCGGGGGCGGCAGCTCCCCGGCGGCAGCGAGCACGCCTACCAGAATGGGCAGGTCGTACACGGTGCCCATCTTTTTCTCTCCGGCCGGGGCCAGGTTCACGGTGATGCGGCTGACGGGGAACTTGGCCCCGCAGTTTTTCACCGCCGCCCGCACCCGCTCCCGGGCCTCCCGCACGGCCGTGTCCGGCAGCCCCACGATGTCAAAGGCCGGCAGGCCACCGGAGAGGAAGCACTCGGCGCTGACGGCGTACCCGCTGATGCCGGAAAGCCCCAGGGACCGAACGCACACCACCATGTCATCCACCTCCATACCGGCACGTCAGCGCGCCGTTTTGTCCTGAGTGTACCATAAATTTCCCGGAAAGGGAAACCCCGGCCTGAAAAATGTACAAATTTACCAGTGCCATTTGTCCCAACCGCAGAAAAGGTTATTTTTGTGCAAAAAATAACAAAGCCACCGTTTACATCGAAAAAATCAAGTGCTATAATACTAGCGCATGAAAATCTGGGGGAGAGTGTCCGGATTTCGTGTTTTGGTAAGAAGCCGCCTTGGGCGGCAAAAACAGGAGGTAAGTTTATGGCAAGAAAGTTCAAGTCCATGGACGGTAACAACGCCGCTGCATACGTCAGCTACGCGTTTACCGAAGTGGCGGGCATCTATCCGATCACCCCGTCCTCTCCCATGGCAGACTTGGTGGACCAGTGGGCCGCCGCCGGTCAGAAGAACATCTTCGGCACCACCGTCAAGGTGTGCGAGATGCAGTCCGAGGCTGGTGCGTCCGGTACCGTCCACGGCTCTTTGGCCGCCGGCGCGATGACCACTACCTACACCGCGTCTCAGGGCCTGCTGCTGATGATCCCCAACATGTATAAGATCGCCGGCGAGCTGCTGCCCTGCGTGTTCCACGTCTCCGCCCGTACCGTTTCCACTCACGCGCTGAACATCTTCGGCGATCACTCCGACGTGATGGCCTGCCGCCAGACCGGCTTCGCCATGCTGTGCGAGAACGATCCTCAGGAGATCATGGACCTGGCTCCCGTGGCCCATCTGGCCGCCATCGAGGGCCGCGTTCCCTT
>CAUWEK010000047.1:0-12209 GCA_963557435.1 uncultured Dysosmobacter sp. | reverse complement strand
CGGGGATGACCTTGCCCACGGCCTTGGCGGCGCCGGTGGAGGAGGGGATGATGTTGCCGGTGGCAGCACGGCCGCCGCGCCAATCCTTCAGGGAAGCGCCGTCCAGCAGCTTCTGGGTGGGGGTGACGGAGTGCACGGTGGTCATCAGGCCTTCCACGATGCCGAACTTCTCGTGCAGGACCTTGGCGATGGGAGCCAGGCAGTTGGTGGTGCAGGAGGCGTTGGACACGAAGGTCATGTCAGAGGTGTACTTGGTGTTGTTGACGCCCATGACGAACATGGGGGTGTCGTCCTTGGAGGGAGCGCCCATGATGACGTGCTTGGCGCCGGCGTCGATGTGGCCCTGGCACAGCTCCTTGGTCAGGTGCTTGCCGGTGCACTCACAGATATACTCAGCGCCCACGCTGGCCCAGGGAATGTCCTTGACCTCCATGGCGGTGAACACGGGATACTTCTTGCCGTTGACCACCAGCATGCCGTCCTCAGAGGAGACCTCGCCGGGGAACTTGCCGTGCACGCTGTCGTACTTGAGCATGTAGGCCATGTACTCGGGGTTCATGAAGGGGTCGTTCAGGCCGACGACCTCAACATCGTCACGGTTGAGAGCGGCGCGGAACACGAGGCGGCCGATGCGGCCGAAGCCGTTGATACCAATCTGGGTTTTCATAGTCAAATAGACTCCTTTCAATACCGGCGGAACGGAAGTACACCGCCGAAACGTTTGCGTAATCGTTTGGTTTAATCGTTTTACAGGAGTATACTATCACACGGGAATTGGTTTGGCAACTGTCATTTCAAATAACAATCTGGTATGTAAATTGTGATTTATGATAAAAAGAATGGACTTTTCCATAAAGAAATGACGAAATCTGGTGAAAAGTGCTTGACGTACCGGAGGCACTGTCATATACTGTGGGGGAAAATTGATTACGCAATGTTGAAACCGATTACGCAATGAGGAAAACGCCAATGAAAGTGACCATCAGTGACGTGGCAAAGCTGGCGGGTGTCTCCACTGCCACCGTGTCTCATACCATCAATAATACCCGCTATGTCTCCGAGGAGACCAAGGAGAAGGTGTACCAGGCCATTGCCGAGCTGGGCTATACGCCGGATGCCTCCGCCCGCAGTTTCCGCACGGGAAAGAAAAAAACCATCGGCTTCATCGTGCCGGATATCGCCAACAAGTTCTTCGCCACCATGATCGAGTCGGTGGAAACCTGCCTTGCCCAGCATGGGTATCATCTCATCATCGCCAACACCAAGGAGGATATGGAGCGGGAGGAGACCAACATCCGCCTGCTCTCCGCCGGATTGGTGGACGGGCTGCTCATCGCCAGCACCATGGATGATTTTTCCCGGTTGGACGCGCTGATCCCCGCCGGCTTCCCGGTGGTGCTGGTGGACCGTACCTTTGATGTGAAAAAGTACTCCTCCGTGTGCGTGTCCAATTTCCGGCCCATTTACCGCAGCGTCTGCCGCCTGGCCGGCAAGGGAGCCCGCCGCATCGGCATCATCGGCGGCCTGCCCCGCCTGTCTACCACCCGGGAGCGCATCTCTGCTTACCAGCAGGCGGTGGCGGACTGCGGATTGCCGGAGGATGACTCTCTCATCCGTTACGGCAACTCCATGGAGGACAGCGCCCACACCTGCCTGGACGAGCTGCTGGAGCGCCAGTGTGACGCGATCATTGTCTGCCAGGGCCTGATGGGCGCCGAGACCATCGTGCATCTGCATAAAAAGGGCATCCGTCTGGCCCAGGACATCGACCTGGTGAGCTTTGTGGACTATGATTCCAGCATCTACCAGCTCTACGACAACCAGATGGACTCCATCATCCAGCCGGTGGAGGAGCTGGGACAGGCTGCCGGCGAGCAGATCCTGCGGCGGATCGAGGACCCGGAGGCCCGGATCTTTGAAAAGGTCCTCACCTCCACCTATAAGCCCTATCAAACGCCCCAGTCCTGGGCGCATTCCGACCGATAACTGAAAAAAACGAGGCACGCCTGGCGTGCCTCGTTTTTTCACTTCAGCGGGTAAAAGAGAGGTGGAACCGGCTGCCCGCGTCACCGGCAAACACCACCAGTCCGCCCTCTTCCAGAGGGGCCCTGGTGTCGCCCCACAAAACGGAGGAGGCGGTGAGATAGCCTTCGGGATTGTAGACGCAGAAGCCGCCTTCGCCCTCTACCTGGACGGACATGGCGGTCCAGGCGGCGTCTTCCCCGATCCGGTACCAGCGGGCGTAGCCGTCCGGCTGGATGGTGCTGTACGACCAGCCGGAGCCGGTGAAGAGCTCCGGCGCGTCCTCCTGGGCAAGATACAAGCTGGCGCCTGCGGTCAGATAAGTGGCGCCATTCTCCTCCCGGACGGTCATGTCATAGCCGTCCCGGCCGCCGGTGCCCGGCAGCTGGAGCTCATAGCGGGCAGAGGCGGCGTCCACGATCCGGTCGGAGCCCACATAGCCCGGCACGGACTGGGGAGCCTGGGAGACCTGCGCGGCGCTCTCCGTCAAGGAGAGGTAGATCTGGGAGGTGTACGGCTCCGTCAAAGGCAGGAAGCTGGCGGTGGACAGGGTGTCCCAGGCGCTCTGCACCTCCGGCGAGACCTGGTTTTCCGGCATCCGCACGGCGGCGTAGTTACTCATGGGCAGCACGCCCAGTCCCGGCAGTGCGCCGAAGGCCTTCTGGTAGAGATAGGTCTCGCCGTTGGACTCCGTCACGAAGGACAAAAGGGACAGGTTGTTCGCATCCCGGAAGGTCCCGTCAGAGTAGTAGGAGAACACCTGCGCGGGCAGCTCGGGGAAGTTGAGATAGGCCAGCGTCAGCTTCCCGTCGGCGGAGACGTCCACCTGGTACTGGGCGGTGGTGGAGCCGTAATAGCCGGAAAAGGCGGTCAGTTCGGCGGGCATGGAAGCAGCCTGGGCGTCAGGCAGAGCGGGGATGGTCTCGTCCACCGCCACACCGTCCTGCCGGAGAGCTTCGGTCAACAGGCGGGCGGCAGCCAGTTCATTATAGGAGGAGGAACCGCCGGAGGAGAGCACGGCGGCGGCCATGTGGTGCTGGGGCAGTACAATGAGTCCCGCGTGGTAGCGCAGAGTGTCGCCGCCTTTGACCAGGGCCTGGATGCTGTTTTGGGAGAAAGGGAAGAAGGACACGCAGTCCCAGCCGAGGCCGTAGCTGAGAAGATCCAGCGTGTCATCCGGCCAAATGCCCCGCTGGTATTCCTCCGCTGCCATGGCCTTGCGGGAAGAGGCGGAGAGCAGGGTGTTGTCCGTCAGCGCGCCGCCGAAGGCCGCCAGGTCGGAGGCGGAGGCGTACAGCCCGCCGGCACCCACGGCGTTCAGACAATCCTGGGGAAGAGGACGAGGATCGCTGCCGGAATAGGTCTTGGCCAGAAGATCGGTGTCAAAATCGTCGCCGGGGGCAAAGGTATGCTCCAAGCCGGCGGGGACCAGGATGTTTTCACGGATGTATTCCATGAAGTCCTGACCGCTGACGGCTTCCACGATCAGCTGTGCCAGGGTGAAGCCATCGTTGCAGTAGACGCTGTATGTGCCCGGGTCGGCCACCAGGCGCTGGGTGGAGAGGGTCTCCAGCAGATCGTCTACGGCGGAGTCGTCCGCGTCGTCAAACAAGATGGCACCGGCCAGACCGCTGCCCATGAGGCCGGAGGAGTGGTTGAGCAGCATCCGCACAGTGATGTCCCGGTAGCGGGGGTCCTCCATGCGGAACTGGGGCAGATAGCGGGTGACAGGGGCATCCAGGGACACGTCGCCCTGCTCGGCCAGCTGCATCATGGCCACCGTGGTGTAGATCTTGCTGACGGAGCCGATGCCGTAGAGGATATCGTCTGTAAGGGCGCGGTCCTCCGACTTGGAGTAGACACCGCTGCTGCCGGAGAGAATGATCTCTCCGTCCTTCCAAAGAGCGTATTGCACGCTGGTGGCGCTGCCGTATTCCAGGGCGGCCAGTGCCGTGGAGACGGCGGTTTCCTCCAAAGAGGGGGCTGCGTCGTCAGTCTGGGCGGCCAGGGCCGGAACCGACAGGCTCAGGGACAGCACCAGTGCCATGAGCACCGCCGTGCAGCGTTTTTTCAGTACGATCATCGCGGGACCTTCCTTTCGTTTTCGGTAGGCATTTGCCTCGTAAGGAGAGGATACACCATCCACCCGGGGGAAGGTCAAGCATTTTTTCAAAGGAGGGAGCGGGGCGGGCGCAAGTTTCTGTTGTCCCGCGGGGGAGAATGTGGTATACTGCTGCCTGTGGTTTTGTGACTGTGTCTGCGCGCCTGAGGCCAAATTGAATGGTGTGACCGCAGAGCTTGCTTGAAAGCCGCGATTTTCAATAAAGAAAAATGAAATATGCGGGTATGACGGAATTGGCAGCCGTGCAGGATTTAGGTGCTGTCACCTCAGTGAAGGATTTTATATGGACTTCTGGATGATTGCCCGGCAAGAACTGAAACATGATCTGCTGGACATTTTTTCGGCGTTGGGGGATTTGCAGTACCAGTATGACTGGGTCATTACTGACCATGATCTTTGGTATGCGGAAAACTGCCCAGAAGAAGTTCGCAGGCGCTGGCAGTGGACAGGATTGCTGATGGACGGCACAGAGCTGACCGCGCATTTGTCAGCGGACTACATACATTTTGTACTGGGCGGCGTCCTCTCCGCAGTGCCAAAAGGCACGCAGCCCTGCGAGGTCTGGAACTATGAGCCCTGCTGGGAGATTGAAAATTTCGGTTCGCCGGAGTATAGTTTCCAGACGCCGTTGACCCAGCTGGAACTGATTTGCTATGATGGGTACGCTTGGGTTCTGATCTGCAATCCTGACTTTTCAAAGCAAGTAAAAAAGAGCCTTCCTATGGCAAAAACACCTGGTGAATTTTACCCGCAGCATGAAATTAAAAAACAGCGGCACGGGTTCCGCGCCGCTTATATGCGCCTGTGATGGAATTGGTAGACATGCGAGATTTAGGTTCTCGTGCAGCGATGCGTGTGGGTTCGAGTCCCTTCAGGCGCACCAAGTCGGAGCAAGCTTTATATCGCTTGCTCCGACTTTTTTAAGTCAGAGCGCGCTCATGCCGCTGCTCCTCCTTTCCCAATCACAACCGCTTGCGCTGGGTTGTGATTGGGTTTCGGATACAAACCTGGACCCCCGGCATCTATAGTGTTTTGCTTTATCACATGAAATTAGCGGGGATAAATTTCCAAAACCTTCGGCAACCGGTTCTGTGGATAATGGATTAGGAAAAAACGGACGTATTGAATATTAAAAACAAATTTATACTTGTTATAGCCTTTACTTTGAGAAAGGTACTTCAAATGAATCGTCTTTTTCATTTGCAGATTTTGAATATAGCAGATCAAAATGACAATTATTTGCTGTCTCGACTAAACTGCGTGCGGTTTCTGATAGATTGCCTTCTTTCCAAATTAAGCAAATTCTAAGGGGTACACGGGGCTTTTTCAGGACATGATATGATACCGCATTAGAGAATATATTTCGATATCCGTCCGGAACAAGTGCTATACCCAAACCGGACGCGACCAGGCCAAGTACGGCAATATCTGATTCTGCTTCTTGTACAATATTAGGAACGAAACCTGACAAACGACACACAGTGTTAAATGCCTCAAAAGATTTTCTGCGGGCCTCTCGTGAATATGTAATGAAAGGTTGATCTTTCAGTTCTGAAAGGCTGCGAATTTTATGTTTTGACAGTTCCCAACCTTTGGGGATCGCAGCGACAGAGTCCTCCTCAAATATTGTTTTGCAGCACAATCCATCAAAATCCTCCCAATATAACGCAATAAAGCCAACATCCGCTTCGTCATTTATGACGGCGGTTTCCAATTCAGGAGAGTTCCGTTCAGTAAGTATAATATCGATATCAGGATGGTCCTTCTTGAATTGTTGGATAATATGCGGAATCACCATATTGATCGTCATGCTGTTATACACGATTCTAATTTTGGCGTTTTTCCCTTCTGCAATCATTCGTCCCTGTTCTACGCCTTGCTCCAAAGAGCGAAATGCATCCGTCAATTTACTTAAAAGAGCACTGCCGGCAGGCGTGATACGGACAGATCTTGTTGTACGTTCAAAGAGTTTATAGCCCAGTTCTTCCTCCAGCTTCTTGATTTGGAAACTAAGGGGCTGCTCTGCAATATGCAGTTTTTCTGCTGCTTTGCCGTAATGCAGCGTTTCGCAAACCGCAGCAAAATATTTTAGCTGGCGCAGTTCCATAAATTACATCTCCCACAATTATGAATTGTTTTAATGTTAATAGAAACTAATTATGTGCTTAATTTTTGTAATTCACACTATATAATAAAAATACCGAAAGGTAAATCAATTTTTTGAGGAGGTATTTTTATGCCAAAATTGGGTGATGTATATGCCCGGGGTGATTTTTTTCAGCAGCTTGCAGGAGCGCATAAGCCGAGCGTAGATGATATGCTGTCAGACAGAGGCTATTTTGGCCTGAAACTGAGCATTATCCCCCTATATGGTAATATCCGTACCGAGGACGGTGAAATGTATGAACTTCTCCGTAATCCCGGCGGAAATTCCATTTACAGCGGACTCGTCATTCAGGACACGACGGTTGATGGAAAAAATCTGATGTTCAACGCCGAACTGACAAAGGACTGCGCCAGCTCGGTGGGTTCAAGGGGTGTCCGTGAAGGTGATGAAGCGGTTTGGCGCTCAGCGCCTGAAGCAACTGGTAAGCCTTTTGAAATTCGTGTAAGCGAAGATCACATCAAGTGGACAGAAGATGGCCTGTTCACCCTGGAAGGACCCATGATCCGGCCGGGACTGCACTGGTATCTGCCCGCAAGAGATGATGGCACCTACTATGTGTCCCACATGTTCGAGCTGACAGGTGAGTTCCGCGGTGTGAAGGCACGCGGTTTTGTGGCATTTGATCAGGTCTATATGGCTGAAGGCGGCTGCCTGTACCAAGATCGTGATGTTATGATGCAGAACTATGGCCATATTTTGTGGTATACTTGGGCTACGAAATACAAGGACGGCTCGGTTGACGCCGGACATTTTATTCTCGGTCATGATCGACTGGGTTTTGCGGTAGTCACAAATGGCAGTTCTGTCATAGCGACACAGAATATCGAAGGTGTGGTGACTCCGGATCCGGATAACAAGCCGTTTGCTAAGTATATCAAGCTGCAGATCGACGGAGAAGAATGGGAATTTACACCGGATCCCAGAGGCAAAATGCCGGCAATGCTGCAAAAATATCCGCCTACGCCTCAGCAGGAAGGTATGTGGAAGCGTGTAGGCGATACCCGTGAGGTTGATTCGTATTGGGCATGGGGCGAGACGGAAACGAAAAACGGCTGCACCCGCCAAAGCAAATTGCCGACGCGTCGGTAACTGCGATCTGCAAACGGAGTTTTGAACACATTGAAAAGGGCGGCTGTAACTGATGTACAGCCGCTCTTTTTTAGGCGGATGCCCAGTTTTAGATGTAGGAAAATGCTCTTTTATCCGTTCCCGCAAGGAAGATCCCTTGCCCCTTTCGCTTTTCACTAAGGTACATCACCCTTAGGTTCTCGTGCAGCGATGCGTGTGGGTTCGAGTCCCTTCAACTGCACCACAAAAGAAACCTGTTTTTGATTTAGGTCAAAAGCAGGTTTCTTTCTATTTCATGGTCGCTATTTTCCTGGAAACCATAAAAGCGAAGGACTATGACAGTCTCGGTCTCTCTTTAGCAAGATTATAATCCACTTATCCTCAACTTCTTCATGATGTCTCAGAGAAAACTTCCATATAAGTAACATTAAAAAATTCTGAGAGGAGCATCTTCGCTATGAGCATCCCATACGGATATTATCTCGCACCAAATGGTCATGTGGTCATCGATCAGGAAAAAGCAAATATCGTGAGAATGATCTATCAGCAATACCTCTCCGGCATGAGCCTGGGCGGGATTGCTGATTTTCTGTTCAAGAGTAATATTCCATCCCCTAAAGGCCAGGAACACTGGACACAGCCAGTTCTCAGCAATCTGCTTTCTAACCAGAAGTACATCGGCTACATCGTTAGCTTTGACGATTTCTTTTTGGTTCAAGGAGAGAAAAGCAGACGAAGCAATATCGACGAGGATACCCATCAGAGGAAGGACACCCGGTACAACTCGCAGAGTGTACTAAGCGGCCTTTTGGTTTGTACGGAATGTGGCCATAACTACCGCCGCATTACCCGGCCATCCGGCGAGATCGTCTGGCGCTGTGCCAATCGAGTAGAGCATGGAAAAAAGTTCTGTAAGCATTCACCTTCCGTATCGGAGGGCAGAATAAAGGATACCCTCTGTGAGAAGTTAGGGCTGAGTACATTTGACGAAGATGAGATCAAAAGCAAGGTCGATGTCATTTTGGTCCGGTCTGATAGCAGCTTACAGATTGAACTGCAATGTGCGGAATATTTCGATATGCTCCCGAATTAAGTCTATCCTTGTAGCAGGCTGCCTGGTATAATATCCCTATCAGCACTTTTACATGGAGAGGGGTGTTTGCCATGACAGACAGGGAAGCGCAGATCGAAGCGCTGTGGACTTATGAGATATCCACAGAAAAGGTTTTGCGGCGAGCGGTGAAAAAAGGGTTCATCACTCAAGCAGAGGCGGATGAGTTCTCTGAAAAACTGTTTGAGCAGTTGGACACGAAGAAGATCCCCGGCTTTCTCCCGTCGCCGCTGGGTGAAAAGATGCGGGCCGAGCAGGTCAATGTAAACCCCTATGTCTCCATGACGGAAATCGCAAAGGAGAAGAAGTTCTCCAGCCCCGGATATCTTATACAGAGCTGGATGAGGAGCAACTCCACAATCGAATATTTACGGATGTGGGAGAAAATCTATAACCCCAGATTTCAAGAGGCCGCCTGCGATGAACTGATCCATACGGTCAAGACAACCGGCACCACATTGACTCCATCCTTGTGGATCAGCGCAACGCAGGCGATGGGAATGCGGACAAGCCGCGGAAAGGGTGGCGGGACAACGGCGCATCCAGAGATAGCAACGATGTTCCGGGCATGGCTGTTTCCGGAGGTTATGCTGGATATAGTGCGATGTTATCGGATGGTTCAGCGTGATGATAGTTAAAAGATTTTTCACATTTTGAGCAACTCAAAGTGTAGCAACACAAGCGCTTTTCTTTATGTAAATTGCTCGTTCTTTCAACCTATTGTACGTTGCTAATAGAAAGGTTTTTGAAAATTGTAAAGCAAAGTATACAAGAGAAATATCGAAGGAGGACTTTGGGGTGAAACTTCGCGAGGTGGTGTTGAAAAATTTTAGAGGCTATTATTATGAAACCAGAATCACAATTGAAGATCTTACTGCGCTGATAGGGAAGAATGATATCGGGAAATCCACAATTCTTGAAGCTCTTGATATCTTTTTTAATCGGATAAAAATAGATTCAGGTGATAGGAACGTATTTCACCCAGACGAAGAAACAGTCATTGGCTGTATTTTTGATGAACTTCCTGCTGAAATTACATTAGAGGATGTTGTGACTTCATTTTCAAGGGAGTACCTACTTAACAAAGATGGGAAACTGGAAATTATAAAAAAATACCCAGCCAGTGGAAAACAAACAATATGGATTTATGCCAATCATCCATCCAATAACGGCTTTGACGATTTGTTATCCAAAAAGAACAATGATTTAAAGTCAAAAATTCGAGCAGCACATTTAGAGGAAGGTGTAAATCTATCTATTAACTCCGCTATGCGCACAGCGTTGTGGGCTTCTTTGGGAGATACCATTACATTTGAGCAAAAACTAATTAGTGCAGATCAAGCGGACGAGAAAAAGCTATGGCCTAAAATTGAGCCCCTACTTCCAGCATACCGATTATTTAAGGCGGATAGACCGAGTACCGATGAGGACCAAGAAGCACAAGATCCTATGCAACATGCTATGAAAACCGCACTTGAAGAACAGATGGATAAATTAGCTGTTATTGCGGATGAAGTACAGCGAAAGGTTTCAGAAGTCGCAGACAGTACGATTCAAAAATTGAAAGATTTTGACCCGGATCTCGCCGCCACTCTAATCCCCAAATTTAAGAAAGAGCCGATGTGGGAGAAAGCATTTTCTTTTTCTCTAACGGGTGAAAACGCTATTCCTCTAAATAAGCGAGGGAGCGGAGTCCGAAGACTGGTACTATTCAGTTTTTTTAGGGCTACCACCGAATCAACCCTTTTCAATGGAAAAAATATTATCTATGCGGTGGAAGAACCAGAAACATCTCAGCATCCCGATGCACAAAAAATGATAGTAAATACTTTCCACGACATGACAGAAAAGAACGGATGTCAGGTAATCCTCACAACTCATGTTCCAGGATTGGCGGGACTCCTTCCGGTTCAGAGTCTACGATATATCTCTAACGGGGAGGGGTATCCCGAAGTTGCTGCGGGATCGGAAGATGAAGAAATACTGAAACGAATTGCTGATACGTTGGGAGTGCTGCCTGATTTAACTCCTCCCTTGGCGCCTCAACATTACAATGTAAAACTTGTTATTTGTGTGGAAGGGCCAAATGATGTGGCCTTCCTTAAAACAATTAGCCAAATTGCCCATCGTACATATCCAGATATTATTGATTTAAATATGTCTCCAGCGACTGTGGTCATTCCATTGGGAGGTGGTGCACTGAAGGAATGGGTTAATCATAATTATCTTCAAAAACTTGGAACGCCAGAGTACCATATATATGATGGCGATAATACCCATGCACACGCCGGTGTTTGCGCTAAGGTTAATCGTCGTGGTGATGGCTCAACCGCAAGAGAAACAGTAAAACGCGAGATGGAAAACTATATCCATGGGGATGTTGTGAGAGAACTGTTTGGCGTCGAAATTGAGATAAACGACACAATGGATGTTTCAACCGAAATTTCCACATTGTTGAGAAAAACAAATCCAGATGGACTTCGACCAGACACTGTAAAGAGAAAGCTAAACAAGCTTGGGGCCCAGAAGATGACAATGGAGTTATTGCAAGCCCGCGATCCAGATGGTGAAGTTTTAGGTTGGTTACGAGAAATCTCTGAATTTGTGCAGGAATGATTTTCGTATTTGAAGCTACAGTTTATGTCAAATATGAAGTGTCTAAATTAAATCGTCCAGTAAACCAAAATATCGATTTTAACCGTCCTTTGCAAAAAGGAACCTGCTTTTGACTTTGGTCAAAGGCAGGTTCCTTTTTGATTTCCGGCATCCGTCATTTCTTGCAAAGAGGCATTGTGCTCATGCACGGGCTGCGGCACCTCTTACCTGATCACTCAGCATCGTATCGGCAAACTGGATCAGCTCTTCGGGGGTGCGGTCGATCTCACCCAGCAGCCAGCTTTCCATGATGCCGGCCAGAGCCACTACATAAAAGTGGGTCAGTGTCTCCACATCCATGAACGAGTCCAGGTGGCTGCGCACCCCGATTTCATCGGCCAGCTGTTCGATGGTGAGATGAATGATGGCATAGATATCTGATTCAAAAAAGCGCTTGATGTGATCATGCCCCATGGAACGCAGCGCACAAAGGCACACCGCGCGATTCTCTTCCAGATAGCGGAACAGCTGGAGCAGTCCCTCTTTCCACAAAAGGGCCCCTTCCTGCTGGCGCAGCAGCGAGATGGCCTCGTTTTCAAACATCCAGCGCAGCAGATCATAGATATCCTCAAAGTGGTAGTAAAAACTCTGGCGGCGCATGCTGCAGGCGTTCGTCAGCTCAGAGATCGTGATTTTATCCAGCGGCTTTTGCGCCATCGCTTCTTTCAAAGCGGCAGCGAGTTCGCGTTTGGTCTGTTCGGAAACAGAGAGATTCTTCTGATTCATGAATGCATTCACCTTCTCATTTTATAGTATAGCATAGCTTCCCGGCTTCTTCCATCGGTCAGATGTCCTCCGGTGTCAAAATTCTGACATCGGGGGCTTTTTGTCCTTTGCGCTCACGGTGAAAGACGGGTAGCATAGAAAAGAGCGATTGCAGGACGGAGGAGGAAGATCAGATGAAAGAGTACAGGATCGTCTTGGAAAGTCAGCTTGGTCCCCGGGACGGCTTGCTCCGTTTGAAAGAGGAGAAAGCGGGAACTGTGACCGGGTCGATCACCCTGCTTGGTGTTGAAAACGCCGCACTCGGCCAATGGATCGGCGAGCACTCGCTTCGGTTGTCG
>CAUWEK010000046.1:0-12477 GCA_963557435.1 uncultured Dysosmobacter sp. | reverse complement strand
ACAACCAGCGCCGGGGCGGCATGACCTTCTCCAACAAGCGCAAGCAGGACGAGGCCGAGCGCATGCGCCGCCTCCAGCTGGAGATCGCCAAGAAGGCCCCCGTCAAGGTGATGATCCCCGACGAGATCTCCGTGGGCGAGCTGGCCTCCCGCATGAAGAAGACCGGCGCCGAGGTGGTCAAGTGCCTGATGAAAAACGGCGTCATGGCCTCCTTGAGCCAGCTCATCGACTACGATACCGCCGCCATCATCGCCGAGGAAATGGGCTGCAAGGTGGAAAAAGAGGTCACCGTCACCATTGAAGAAAAGCTCATCGACGACCACGAGGATAAGCCCGAGGACCTGGTGCCCCGCGCCCCCGTGGTGGTGGTCATGGGCCACGTGGACCACGGCAAGACCTCCCTGCTGGACACCATCCGCAATACCTCCGTTGCCTCCGGCGAGGCCGGCGGCATCACCCAGCACATCGGCGCCTACCAGGTGCAGGTGAACGGCAAGCCCATCACCTTCCTGGATACCCCGGGCCACGAGGCGTTCACCTCCATGCGTGCCCGCGGCGCCATGATCACCGATATCGCCATCTTGATGGTGGCCGCCGACGACGGCATCATGCCCCAGACGGTGGAGTCCATCAACCACGCCAAGGCCGCGAACATCCCCATCATCGTGGCCATCAACAAGATCGACAAGCCCGAGGCCAACCCCGACCGGGTGCTCCAGCAGCTGACCGAGTACGGTCTGGTGCCCGAGGAGTGGGGCGGCGAGACCATCTGCTGCAAGGTCTCCGCCAAGAAGAACATTGGCATCGAGAACCTGCTGGAAATGGTCACCCTCACCGCCGAGATGGAAGAGCTGAAGGCCAATCCCAACCGCGCCGGCCAGGGCACCGTCATCGAGGCCCGGCTGGACAAGGGCCGCGGCCCCGTGGCCACGCTGCTGGTGCAAAACGGCACCCTCAAGCAGGGCGACATCATCATCGCCGGCACCGCCGTGGGCCGCATCCGCGTCATGACCGACTACAAGGGCAACCGCCTCACCCAGGCCGGTCCCTCCGTGCCCGTGGAAGTGGCGGGCCTTTCCGAGGCCCCCGAGGCCGGCAGCCCCTTCTTCGCCGTGGCGGACGAGCGCATGGCCCGGGAGCTGGTGGAGCAGCGTAAGGCCGAGGCCCGCGCCAAGGCCGCCGCGCCGGTGCAGAAGGTCTCTTTGGAGAACCTGTTCGACCAGATCCAGGCCGGCGAGCGCAAGGAGCTGCCCCTGATCGTCAAGGCCGACGTCCAGGGCAGCGTGGAGGCCGTGAAGGCCTCTTTGGAGAAGCTCTCCAACGACGAGGTCAACGTCCGCGTCATCCACGGCGGCGTGGGTGCCATCAACGAGTCCGACGTGATGCTGGCCGCCTCTTCCAGCGCCATCATCGTGGGCTTCAACGTCCGGCCCGACGCGGCCGCCCGGGACGGTGCCGTGCGCCAGAACGTGGATATGCGCATGTACCGCGTCATCTACGACTGCATCGACGAGATCACCGCCGCCATGAAGGGCATGCTGGCTCCCAAGTACCGGGAAGTGGTGCTGGGCCACGCGGAGGTCCGCCAGACCTACAAGGTCTCCGGCGTGGGCACCATCGCCGGCTGCTATGTCCAGGACGGCAAGATCGTGCGCAACTGCTCCGTGCGCGTGGTGCGTGACGGCATTGTCATCCACGAGGGCCACCTGGCCTCCCTCAAGCGCTTCAAGGACGACGCCAAGGAGGTCGCTGAGAACTACGAGTGCGGCATGACCGTGGAGAAGTTCAACGACATCAAGGAAGGCGACATCATCGAGGGTTATACTATGGAGGAGATCCCCCGCTAAGATCGGATAGCCTTTTCATCCGCCTCTTCCCCGTCGCCTTCCCGCACCGCATAGCGGTGCTCCGCGTTAGCGGGCCCAAGCGCTTCGGGCTTTGTCCGAAGCCTTGCCGCAGGCAGGCTCCGCCTGCCGAGGATGGTCCCCGGGTCCCCCTGCGAAACTACTTTTCGCAGGGCAGGCGACATCATCGAAGGCTACACCATGGAGGAGATCCCCCGCTGAGGCGGACTGCTCCACGGACCATATCCCAATCACTTTGAGGGCGGCGGCGCCAGCGCCGCCGCCCCTTCTTTTATCGAAGAAAGGAGGCCCATTCATGCCCAGCAATCGAATCGGCCGCATCAACGAAGAGATCCAGCGGGAGCTGAGCGACCAGCTCCGCCGATTGAAGGACCCCCGTGTGTCCCAGACCGGCATGGTCTCCATCACCCGGGTGGACACCACCGGCGATCTGCGCTATGCCCGGGTGTATATCTCCGTTCTGGACAAGTCCCAGGAAAAGGACGTGCTCCAGGGCCTCAAGTCCGCCGCGGGCTTTTTGCGGCGGGAGCTGGGGCACGCGCTCCAGCTGCGCTATACCCCTCAGCTGCAATTCGTGGCGGATGACTCCATCCTCCACGGTGCCCACATTCTGGAGGTGCTGCGCCAGGTGGAGCGGCAGGACGAGGCCCGCTCCGCCGAGGACAGCGCGCCGGAAACGGAGGCGTGAGCATGCTGACGGTAGATCAGGCCGCCTCCCTGCTGCGGCGGCTGGACCGGGTGCTCATCCTCACCCACGTGCGCCCGGACGGGGACACGGTGGGCTGCGCGGCGGCATTGTGCGCCGCCCTGCGGGCTCTCGGCAAGACGGCATATCTGCTGGATAACCCGGAGCTGACGGAGACCACCACCACCTATTTCGCCCCCTATACGGCCCCGGCGGATTTCGTGCCGGACCATGTGGTCTCCACGGACGTGGCCACCACGGCCCTGCTGCCGGAAAACGCCCTGCCCTATGTGGGCCGCATCGACCTTGCCATCGACCACCATCCCTCCTTTGAGCGCTTCGGCCGGGAGAACATTCTGCGCGCCGAGGCTGCCGCCTGCGGTGAGCTGATGTACAGCATCCTCTCCCGCCTGGGCCCCATCACCCCCGAGATCGCCCTGCCCCTTTACGTGGCTGTGGCTACGGACACGGGCTGCTTTGCCTACGGCAACACCACGGCGGATACCCACGCGGTGGCGGCGGCTCTCATGCGCACGGGCATCGACTACCACACGGTGAACAAGGTGTTCTTCCGCACCAAGAGCCGCAAGCGCATGCAGCTGGAGGGCGCCATGCTCAGCACCTGCGAGTTCTATGACCATGACCGGGTGGCCGTGCTGTCCGTGCCCCTTTCCCTCATGGCCCGGTTCGAGGCCACGGAGTCCGACGCCGAGGATCTCAGCGCCCTGGGCGGCCAGATCCAGGGAGTGGACTGCGCCATCACCATGCGGGAGCTAAAGCCGGACGTGTGGAAGATGTCTCTGCGGACCGGCAGCCGTGTCAATGCTACGAAAGCCTGCGGTCTTTTGGGCGGAGGCGGACATGCCGCGGCCGCCGGCTGCACGGTGGAGGCTCCCTGGCAGGAGGCCAAGGAGCGGATATTGGCAGCTGTGGCCCAGGTGGCCGGCGACTACGCCGGGTGATCCGGCAAATCCAAGCGAAGTGAGGACACTCTATGCCAAACGGCATCGTAATCATCGATAAACCGGCGGACTGGACGTCCATGGACGTGTGCGCCAAGCTCCGGGGCATCCTGAACGAGCGGCGCATCGGCCACGGCGGCACTCTGGACCCCATGGCCACCGGCGTGCTGCCGGTGTTCGTGGGACAGGCCACCCGGGCGGTGGAGTTTGCGGAAAACGGGGAAAAGGAGTATCTGGCCGGGCTGCGGCTGGGCCAGGTGACCGACACGGAGGACACCTCCGGCCGCGTGCTGGAAACCTTCCCGGTCACCGTCACCGCCGCGGACGTGGCGGCGGCCCTGGAGCCTTTCCGGGGCCCCATCCAGCAGATCCCCCCCATGTACTCCGCCATCAAGGTCCATGGGAAAAAGCTCTATGAGCTGGCCCGCAAGGGCCAGGAGGTGGAGCGCAAGCCCCGCAGCGTCACCATTTATGCCCTGGAGCTTATCGAGCAGGTGAATGAGACGGACTATGTGCTGCGCTGCCGGTGCTCCAAGGGCACCTACGTGCGCACCCTCTGCCACGACATCGGCCGCTCCCTTGGCTGCGGCGGCGCCATGTACAGCCTGCGGCGCACCATGGCCGCCGGCTTCACTCTGGACGATGCCGTGACGCTGGAGGACGTGCAGCGCCAGGGAGAGGAACTCCTTCTCCCCACGGACAGCCTGTTTTCCCAGCACCCCATTTTGCTTCTCAAGTCGGACAAGCTGGAAAAGCGGGTGCGCTGCGGCAACCCCATTTCCCTGCCGGGCACCGTCGACGGCACCTACCGCGTTTACAGTCAGGACCGGCAGTTCCTCTGCCTGTCCCAGGCCAGGGGCGGCACCCTGACTTCCATCAAGAATTTCTTTGGAGCGTAATACCATGTCCATCAAGGAAAAAGTCATTGCCCTGGGCTTCTTTGACGGAGTCCATCTGGGCCACGGCGCCCTGCTGCGCCGCACGGCGGAGGAGGCTGCCGCCCGGGGCGTTACCCCGGCGGTATTCACCTTTGACCGCCCGCCCAAGGAGGTCATCACCGGCCAGCCCTGTCCCCTCATCAACTCCGCGGAGGACCGCCGGGGCCTGATCCGCCGGCTCTACGGCATCGACGAGGTGCTGATGGTGCCCTTTGACCACGAGATGATGACCACCCCCTGGGACGATTTTGTCCGGGATATCCTCATCAAGCGGTATCACGCCGTGCATCTGGTGGCTGGACACGACCACCACTTCGGCCACAAGAACGAGGGCTCTCCCGAAGGCCTGCAAGCGCTGTGCGCCCAGCTGGGCCTGGGGTGCGACATCATCCCCAAGGTGGAGGTGGCGGGTATCACCGTCAGCTCCACCTACATCCGCCGCCTGGTGGAGCTGGGACAGATTGATCGGGCCAACCGCTTTTTGGGCCATCCCCACACCCTGACAGGCGTGGTGCGCCATGGCCGGGGCCTGGGCTCTTCCCGCCTGTTCCCCACGGCCAACCTCACGATCCCGCCCCATGTGCTGGTCCCCAGCCACGGGGTCTATGTGACCCGGGTCATCCTGGACGACGGCAGCACCTATCCAGCCGTCACCAACGTGGGCACCCGGCCCACCGTGAACAACGGCTCGGATATTACGGTGGAGGCGTGCCTGCTGGACTTTGCCGGGGACCTGTACGGCCGGACCATGCGCCTGGAGTTTTTCGAGCATCTGCGCGACGAGATGCGCTTTGACTCCCTGGACGCCCTGAAGGCCCGCATCGCCGCGGACGCGGAGACCACCCGCCGCTACTTTGAGGAGCATACCGAGCTATAAAAAGGAAGGACAGGCTGAGCCTGTCCTTCCTTTTTATTATACCATGACGGCGGAGCCGGAATGGTATAACGCCACGTTTTTCGGCTGCCCCGCAAGGGGCGAGAAAAACGGCTCAAATCAAATGATTATGGCCGCTTTACGGTCATTATACCAGCGCCGCGATGAGCCACACCATGCCGATGCCGCCGGCCCCCAGCAGGGTGTACACCGCCGGGCTCAGGTCCCGCCACGCCCTGCTGAAGTGGCCGTGGTCGCCGCCCGCGTAGTTGCGGGCCACCCGCTTGGCCTCCTCCACCAGATCCCGGGCCGTGACGCCCTCTCCGGCCGCGTCATTGCGCACGATGAAGATGGCCTGTTCAAAATACCGCTGATCCGGGGAGTCCACCACGACCACCCGTCTGGAAATACCTTTTACCATCCGCTTCACGCCTCCTGTAACCACAGTTTTGATACTTCCATTTTGTCTCAGCGCATGCGGATTTATACAGGCTCACACCATTTTTGCGCCGCCCTCCGGCGGAAGATACAATACCTGCACGGCGCAGTCGTCCTGCAAGCCCTCCCGGCGTACGCTCTCGGCCAGAATCAGCGTAGCCAGGGCCTGGGGATCGGTTCCCTCCCAGCCGGCCAGCAGGTCCTGGATCCACTCGTCGTGGTTCGCGTCGGCCACACCGTCGCTGATGAGCACCGCAAAGCTCCCCGGCGCCAGCGTGGCCCGGGTCACGTCCGGAACCGCGTCCGCCCCCCGCAGCCCCACCGGCAGCGCTCCGCCGGTGATGCGCCGTACCGTTCCATTTTTCTTCACGTAGCTGGGAGCGGCACCGAACTTATAAAATACCGCCTCCCCCGTTGCGGTCCGGCAGGTGAGCAGATCCACGGTGGTGAAGCTGCCCGTATCGGCCCCCCGCAGGGCCATGGCGGAATTAAGGGTCTTGAGGGCCGACTCCGGTTCGATGCCTGCCTCCAAAAACTGGCGCAGCAGCCGGCAGGTCAGCGCCGACTCCTTGCGGGCCTCCTCTCCGGTGCCCATGCCGTCGGAGAGCAGCAGGCACAATAGCCCCGTCTCCGTGGAAAAGGAGGCCAGCGTGTCCCCGCACACCTTCTCCCCCTCCCGGGGCCGCAGAGCCGCGCCGATGCATCCCTGAGGCGCGTGGGCGGATACAGGCGCCGACTCCAGCGTGGCGGCGGTGGCTGTCAGCAGCTCACTGAGCTGGGCGTACTGGCCCCGGGCGCTGCGGCGGGTGTCCTCCAGTTCCCGGCGGTACTGTCGGCGCAGCAGGTAGGCGGTGAGCTCTGCGTTGATGGCGCCGATCAGGTCCGGCAGATGGATGCAGCGGTCGGCAAAATAGGACGGGAAGTCCTTTGCCATGGCCCGTCCCCGCTCCAGAAGGAAGGGCGTTGCGTCGTTCATGGCGTTGAAGGTGCCTGTGTACTCCCGCTGCCAGCAGTGCTCACACAAACACCACCGCCGGGTTTGCCTCCGTGGACTGCGATGGAACCCGACCCATACTGTCATAGAGGTCCCGCAGCGCTGCGGCCGTCCGGTCCAGACGGCTGCGCAGACGCTCTCCGGCCGCGCCGGCAGGCTCCCCCTGAGGCCGCAGCACCCGCTTGCCGCCGAAGAGCCGTCCGGGCAGCATCAAAAAAACGCCCGCGCCGAATATGGCCTCCAGCATCAGCGGCCGGGCCAGAGGGTGCTGCACCGGCAGCAGAGCCAGAAACACCGCCGCCAAAAACGCCACGGCACACCGTCCCCGCCGGCCCTGGCGAAGGCCCGCCAGCAGTCCGCCCAGACCATAGGCCCCGCCGAAGAGCATGCTGCCGGAGGCGGCGCAAAGATCCGTCACCAGTCCTGTGCCAAGACCCATGGCCGCTCCCACTGCGGCGCCCCGCTGACAGGCGGCATACACCACCAGCGCGCACTCCAGCGCCCGTCCGGCGGACAGCTCGCCCACCGTCACATCCCCCAGGGTCAAAAGGAGGGACATGGTCAAAAACAGTACCCCGTCCGGCTCCAGCCGCTCCTGCCCCATTTGCAGAAGGGGCCGATAAAACCAGGCGGCGGCACCGGTGAGCAGCGCGGAGGCAAGGCAGGGCGCCGCGTCCGCAAGCGGAGAGAGGGACTGCGCCACATAGATGACCCCCACCGTCAGGAAAAGTCCCGCCGCCACCACCGCGCACCAGCGCCGGTCCTCCACCGCCCGCCACCCCCGCAGGGCCTGGGCCGTGGTGAAGATCAACGCGGCAGTGGCCAGGAACGGCAGTCCCTGGGCAAAGTCCATGAATACCAGCGCCCCAAGTCCCGCTCCCGCCAGCGCGGCGGCGCCGCCCACCCCCGGCCCGGCGGCTGATACGCACCCCAGGGCAAAGGGGGCATAGCCGCCGGGACAGCGGGCTGCGCAAAGGGCCGCCGTCAGAAAAAAGCGGATCCCCGCCGCCAGCAGCCGCGCACGCTGCTCTTTCCCCAAAGTGATCTGACCGTGCTGCACAGCCTGTCCCTCCCGCATCCGTAATTTTCCACCATTTTACAGTCCCCTGCCGGAAAAAGCCGTCGGGAAATGGTACGGCGCGGAATTTTCACCGGGACGTTCCGGGTGGACTTTTCCCGTGGGACATGATATGATGATTTGAGTTTTGATTTGGAAAGGGGCTTTTTTATGCGCATCGGAACCGTGGAGATCGACTCCCGCCTTGCACTGGCGCCTATGGCCGGCGTCACGGACGTGGCGTTCCGGCAGATCTGCCGGGAGCTGGGCGCCGGCTATACCATCACAGAGCTGATCTCCTCCAAGGCCCTTTGCTATCACGATAAAAAGACGTTTTCCCTGCTGCGCCAGGCGCCGGGGGAGCACCCGGCCGCCGTGCAGATCTTCGGCAGCGACCCGGTGTGCATGGCGGAGGCGGCCCAGATCGCCATTGCCGAGACCGGGGCGGACATTCTGGACATCAACATGGGCTGTCCCATGGGCAAGATCGTCAATAACGGCGACGGCGCCGCCCTCATGAAGGACCCGGACAAGGCCGGACGCATCGTGGAGGCGGTGGTGAAAGCCGTGTCCGTACCGGTGACCGCCAAGTTCCGCCGTGGCTGGGACATGGGCAGCTGCAACTGCGTGGAGTTTGCCCAGACCCTGGAGCAGGCGGGTGCCTCCGCCGTGGCGGTCCACGGCCGCACCCGGGCCCAGGTGTACGGCGGCACGGCGGACTGGAACTGCATCCGCCAGGTGAAGGAGGCCGTCTCCATCCCCGTCATCGCCAACGGCGACATCTGGAAGCCGGAGGACGCGGCGCGGATCCTGCGCCACACGGGAGCGGACATGGCCATGATCGGCCGGGGGTGCTTCGGCAACCCCTGGATCTTCCAGCAGGCCAAGGCCGTGCTGGAGGGACGGGAGGTTCCGCCCCTGCCGCCGCTTTCGGAGCGGTGCGACACGGCCGTGCGGCAGTTTGAACTGGCAGCCGCCGCCAAGGGTGAGCGGGTGGCCGTGCTGGAGGCCCGGCGGCACTACTGCTGGTATCTCAAGGGCGTGCCCCACTCCGGCTACTATAAGGAAAAGATCGTGCAGATGAACACCCTGGAAGACGTGTATCAGGTGACGAAAGGGATCAAAAGGGATCTGACATGAGGGACTTGCAGGAAGAAAAGTGGGTGGCCGATGCCCGGCGGGGCGATACGGCCGCCTTTGAATCGCTGCTGCGGCGCTATGAAAAGCGGGTGCTGGCCCTGACGGGGCGCATGTGCCGCAATCCGGAGGATGCCCAGGAGGCCGCCCAGGAGGCGTTTTTGGCCGCCTGGCAGGGGCTTCCCTCCTTCCGGGGGGACGCCAGCTTTTCCACCTGGCTCTACCGGCTGGCCTCCAACGCCTGCGTGGATCTCATGCGCCGGGAGGGACGGCACAGCAATGCCGCCGGGCCCTCCCTCAACGACGAGGAGACCGGACTGGACGTGCCGGACACGGCCCCCTCTCCCCAGGAATCGGCGGAGCGGAAGGAGCTGCGCGAGCAGATCGAAGAGGGGCTCCGGTCCCTTTCCCCGGAGCACCGGCAGGTGCTCATCCTGCGGGAGATCCACCAGCTCAGCTACGAGGAGATCGCTCAGTCCCTGGAGCTGGATCTGGGCACGGTAAAATCCCGTATCAACCGGGGACGAAAACAGCTGAGAAATTTTTTGATCCGCAGCGGGAACTTTTCTCCCCCATCTGCGTCCAAAAAAACAGGAAAGGAGGGCTGAACAATGAAAGAATGTACCTCATTTGAAGCCCTGCTGGATCCGTTTGTGGACGGAGAGCTTTCTTCGGAGGAAATGGCCCGTGTCCAGTCCCATCTGGATCAGTGTCCCGCCTGCCGGGCCTATGTGGACCATGCCTTGGCCATCCGCGCCGCTTTGGGCGGCTGGGAGGAAACGCCCGTGCCGGAGGATTTTGAGCGCCGGGTCATGGACGCGGTCCGGGCCCATCCCCGTCGCCGTCGCACCCCCTGGAAAAAGGTGATGCTGCCCCTGGCCGCCTGCTTTGCCGTGGTGGTTTTGGCGCTGCCTTTGTGCACACAGTTTTTGAAGTCTCCCGAGCAGGCCCCCGCTCCCGCCGCCCAGATGCCTCAGACAGCCCAGTCCGAAGCTTCCGCCGAGGAAACTGCCCCGGCCGCGGAGCCGGACCTGGCACCGGATACGCAGGTGCCCGCCCAGGACGACGCCGCCGAAGAGCAGCTCCGCCAGGCGCCTGCGACTTTTGACACGGAGGACGCCGCCGATCCCGCGTCCCAGCCTTCCCGGATGCTGACCGGCGAAAGCGGCACAAGCTCCGCCGACACGCCCCAGGTCTACCTGTCCTCCGGCAATCCTGCCGCTCAGGACGAAGAACCCATCCAGAATGAGGCCCCAGTACAGGATGAGACCCCTGCGCAGGACGAGCCGCCTGTCTCCGAGGCCACCGTGTCGGCCGCCAACTCCGCCCAGGTGCCCTTTGCCACATTGACGCTGACAGAGGCCCAGGCCGGCAATCTGCTGGAGTCGTATACGCCGGAGGAGGAAAGCGCCGGGAAGACCATCTACCGTCTGGACAGCGCCGCCTATGTGCAGCTCAAATGTGCCCTTATCGCCACGGGCAGCCTGCCCGACACGGAGGAGCTCAGCCAGACCGTGCCGGAGGAAGGCGGCGACACCTTTGCCCTGGTGATCGTCACCACCGCCCAATAAGATCCAGCCAAAGGCCGGGGGAAGATTCCCCCGGCCTTTTTGCTTGCATTTTTCCCCCAGGTGTGGTATAGTGCCATCTGACAGGTGCCATCTCCCTGTCCAAGCGCCCGCTTCGGGCGTTCGTTCGGCTCTGCTGGGCCGTTCTCTAAACAAAAAAATGGAGGTCGCCCGGGCCTTACCACGGGCTTTTTGTGTGTGTTTGTGCAAAAGACCTCCGAATTCTTTTCAGGAGGTCTTTTCTTATGTCCAAATCCCGCTTCACCGTCCGGCAGCTGACCACAGCCGCCATTATCGCCGCCGCTTACGCCGCCTTGACGCTGCTGCTGCCCATCCCCCAGTACGGCGGCGTGCAGCTGCGGGTGGCGGAGGCCATGACCGTGCTGCCCTTCTTCTTCCCGGAGGCTATCCCCGGCCTGGCAGTGGGCTGCTTTTTGGCCAACCTGCTGGGCTCTCCCTATGTGCTGGACTGGATCTTCGGCACGCTGGCCACGCTGCTGGCCGCCATCTGGACGTCCCGGATCAAGCACCGTGCCCTGGCCCCCCTTCCCCCAGTGGTGTGCAATGCCGTGATCGTGGGCGCCGAAATCGCCTACTTCGCCACGCTGGACGGCGCCGCCTTCTGGCCCGCCTACGCCTTCAACGCCCTGACCGTGGGTCTCGGGGAAGCCATCGCCTGCTTTGTGCTGGGCGCGCTGCTGCTGCGCGCCCTGGAGCGTGTTCCCGCCCTCAAGCATGCCTGATATGCGCCGCGGGCTCCGTCCAAAGACGGAGCCCGTTTTTTATGTCCGGAAATTTCTTCCTTTTGCCCCCTTGGCCCCTTCCAGGTCCTTGAAAATCCCGCGGCAGTGTGATAGGATAAACGCTGGAACCCATCTTTTCCCTCGATTCCACTGTTTTTGGGTCGAATCTGCAATATAAAATCTGCGTACATGCATTACTTAGGAGGTTGTCTATGATCACGAAGGACATCGTTTACATCGGTGCGGATGACAAGGATCTGGACCTGTTTGAAGGGCAGTATCCCGTGCCCAACGGCGTGTCCTACAATTCCTATGTCATTCTGGACGAGAAGATCGCCGTGATGGACACGGTGGATAAGCGCAAAACAGAAGAGTTCCTGGCCAATCTGGATGCGGCGCTCAATGGCCGCCAGCCGGACTATCTGGTGGTCAACCATGTGGAGCCCGACCATGCCGCCAACATCCAATGCCTGTTGGATAAGTACCCCTCCATGCAGCTGGTGGGCAATGCCAAGACCTTCCAGATGCTGCTTTTGTACTTCCCCGACCTGGACCTGAGCCGCTCCGTCACCGTCAAGGAGGGCGACACGCTGTCCCTGGGCCGCCACACGCTGCACTTTGTCATGGCGCCCATGGTGCACTGGCCTGAGGTCATGATGACCTATGACGACTGCGACAAAGTCCTCTTCAGTGCCGACGGCTTCGGCAAGTTCGGCGCGCTGGATACCGACGAGGACTGGGACTGTGAGGCCCGCCGCTACTATTTCAACATCGTGGGCAAGTACGGTCCCCAGGTACAGGCGGTTTTGAAAAAGGCCGCCGGGCTGGACATCCAGATCATCTGCCCGCTCCACGGCCCCGTGCTGAAGGAGAACCTGGGCCACTATTTGGAAAAGTATGATATCTGGAGCAGCTACGGCGTGGAGACCGAGGGCGTGTTCATCGCCTTTGCCTCCATCCACGGCCACACCGCCCAGGCAGCGGAAAAGCTGGCGGAGCTGCTCCGTGCCAAGGGCTGCCCCAAGGTAGCCGTGGCCGATCTGACCCGGGGTGATATGGCCGAGGCGCTGGAGGATGCCTTCCGCTACGGCAAGATCGTGCTGGCCGCCGTCTCCTATAACGCCGGCGTCATGCCCGCCATGGAGGATTTCCTCCACCACCTGAAGGGGAAGAACTTCCAGAAGCGGACCGTAGCCCTCATGGAAAACGGCTCCTG
>CAUWEK010000045.1:0-12987 GCA_963557435.1 uncultured Dysosmobacter sp. | reverse complement strand
CGGCGGCCTGGACACAGCGGCTGGTGTCTTACCGGGCAAGAGCAGACGGCGCGGCTGCCAGGGAGAGCCTGGACATCGGCGCGCGGCGGGTACAGCTTTTGAAAAAATACGGGATCATCGAATAAACGGGGGAGAGAGTATGCGGATCTTGGTATGCGGCGGCGCAGGCTACATCGGCAGTCATACCTGCGTTGCGCTGGCGGAGGCCGGCTTTGATATGGCGGTGGTGGACGATCTGTCCAACTCCAGTGCCGAGGCACTGCGGCGGGTGGAGCACCTGACAGGGCGGAACGTGCCCTTTTTGCAGGCGGACCTTTGCGACAAGGCAGCGGTGGAGGCGGCGTTTTCCCGCTGGGAGGATATCGGCGCGGTCATCCATTTCGCCGGGTTCAAGGCGGTGGGCGAGAGCGTGCGAAAGCCGCTGGAGTATTATGAGAACAATCTGGTGAGTACCCTGAACCTGCTGGAGGCCATGCGGGCCCACCAGGTGCACGATCTGGTGTTTTCCTCCTCTGCCACCGTGTACGGCGCGCCTTCGTCGGTGCCTGTCCGGGAGGATGCTCCCCTGTCGGCCACCAATCCCTACGGGGCCACCAAGCTCATGATCGAGCGGATTTTGACGGATCTTTGCGCGTCGGACAAGACCTGGAACGTGGCGCTGCTGCGCTATTTCAATCCCATCGGAGCCCATCCCTCCGGCCTTCTGGGGGAGGATCCCCGGGGCATCCCCAACAACCTGGTGCCCTATATCGCCAAGGTGGCTCTGGGAGAGCTGCCGGTGCTGCATGTGTTCGGCGGCGACTATCCGACGCCCGACGGCACCGGCGTAAGGGACTACATCCATGTGATGGACCTGGCGGAGGGGCATGTGGCGGCGCTGCGGAAGCTGCGGAGCGGCTGCGGATTGTTCGTTTGCAACCTGGGCACCGGGCGGGGATACAGCGTGCTGGAGGTGATCCGGGCCTACGAAAAGGCCAGCGGCCGCCCCATCCCCTATGTGGTGGAGGGCCGCCGCAGCGGCGATGTGGCCGCCTGCTGGGCAGACCCTGCCCGGGCCCGGGAGGAGCTGGGCTGGACGGCCTGCCGGGGGCTGGACGAGATGTGCGCCTCCTCCTGGAACTGGCAGCGCAGCAATCCCGCGGGCTACCGGACATAAAAAATCGGAGCGGATCATCGTCCGCTCCGATTTTTCGCTGTTTAGAGGGGAAAAACCGCGACGGCCAGGGTGATGAACAGCGGGATGGTGACGATCATGAGCAGCATCCCCTGCACCACGGCCCGGGAGGCGTATTCCGGCGCGCAGTCGTATTCCTGGGCGAACACCACGCTTAAAGAGGCGCTGGGCAGGCAGCACATGATGGAGCACACCAGGGCCACCAGGTGCGGCACGCCGGGAATCAAGTGCAGGACGGCCAGCACCGCCAGGGGAAAGACTGCCAGGCGCAGGGCGGAGACGAAATAGGACCAGGGGTCCTTCAAAATCTCCACCGGACGGATGGGCACCAGAGAACAGCCGATCAGCAGCATGGAGATGGGCACCACCATGGCGCCCAGGGTGGAGAGGGTATCCTGAATGAAGGCGGGGAAGCGGAACGGGAAGACATAGATCACCACGGCGGCCAGGGAGGCCAGGGACACCGGCATGGAGAGGATGGACCGCAGGCGGATCTGCCGCTGCCCGCTGACCATGGAGATGCCGATGGTGAAGAAGAACACCAGCCACACCATGTTGAATACCACCGCGTATAAAAGTCCCTCCTGGCCCAGCAGCTCCGTGATGAGGGGAAAGCCCAGAAAAGCGGTGTTGGCGAACACGGCCATGAGGGTGAACATGGACCGGCCCTTTTCATCCAGCGGCAGAAAACGGCGCACGGAGAGCGTGAACGCGAATGATGCCGCGTAGTAGACCACGGCGATGCCCACGGTGAGCAGCAGGTTTTGGGAAAGATCGGGAGAAAAGGGGTTGGCGGCGGTGGTCAGCACATTGGCGGGCAGGGCGACTTTCATCATGAAGGCGGTCAGGTCCTTCTGGAACCGGTCCGTCAGCAATCCCCGCTTGGTAAGGAAGTATCCCAGGGCCACCAGCAAGGCCACTTTCCCCATGAGGTTGAGCAGAATTTCCAACATAGACAAAACTCCTGTTTCCGATTGGCGCGCGGCGCGCGGCATGTCCAGTTTACAGGGTTTGCCCGTCTTCGTCAATGCGGGGAAGGGAGAAACCGGAATGATGCCGCCGGAACGGGACAAATGTCCGCGAAACGGGTCGCTTTTTGCGCTTAGAACCTATAAAAAATTGGAAAAACAAACAAAAGCAAGGGGCATATTTGACTTTCCAAATTTAAGGAGATATAATAAATCGAATCGTGGGTTTTAGCGATATCTGGAAGGAGAGAGGGGGAACCGCTGTGTCAAGATTTCGTGGACAGATCGTGCTGGCCATTGATGTTTTTTTGATTTTTGCCTGCAATTTCGCCCTCTTTTTTCCCTCGCTCCTGAGAAACGACATCCAGCTTTTGAACCTGGTGGGCCACATCGGCCTTCTGACCGTGTGCGTGCTGGTGTTCCAGCTGATCTTCAAGACCTACAACAGTCTCTGGCGCTATGCGGAGAGCCGGGAGTACTTCGTGCTGCTGATGGGCATGAGCCTGGGCTTTTTGCTCTATACCGGGCTCAATCTGGTGCTGGATACCAACCGCATCTGGATCACCCAGGCGCTGACGGGCACCGCCCTGGCCCTGCTTTGCATTCTGGCGGTGCGCTTCCTCTATCGGATCTACCGGCTGAAGGTGGCCGGGCGGGGCGCCGAGGGCCGCAGCTATACGGCTATCATCGGCGCCGGCGCGCTGGGCGTGTCGCTGCTGGGCGAGCTGGTGAGCAATCCCCGGGGACGCTACCTGCCCTACTGCCTGCTGGATGACGCGCCGGACAAGATCGGCAAGCGGGTCCACGGCGTGCCGGTCCGGGGGCCCATCGACCGCCTGGGCGAGCTCTTGCAGGATACGCCGGTCACAGAGCTGATTCTGGCCATCCCCAACCTGTCGGCGGAGCGGCAGACCCAGATCCTGCGCCAGTGCGCCTCTACCAACTGCCGCCTCCACATTCTGGAGGACCCGGTGACCCAGCTGGGCCGGGAGGGGACGAGCCTGGCCGCCAGCATGCGGGAGGTGCAGATCGAGGACCTGCTGGGCCGCAAGCCCATCCAGCTGGACAACAGCCGCATCCGCAGCTTCCTTACCGGCAAGACCGTGCTGGTCACCGGCGGAGGAGGCTCCATCGGCTCGGAGCTGTGCCGGCAGATCGCAGGATACGGCCCCAAGCGGCTGGTGATCGTGGACATTGCGGAAAATACCACCTACGGGCTGCAAAATGACCTGATCCACCTTTACGGGCCGGAGTTCCCGCTGTCGGTGGAGATCGCCTCCGTCCGGGACCGCAAGAAGATGGACCTGATCTTTGCGCGCTACCGGCCTCAGGTGGTGTTTCATGCCGCGGCCCACAAGCATGTGCCCCTCATGGAAAACTGCCCGGAGGAGGCCGTCAAGAACAACGTGTTCGGTACTTACCACACCGCCTCCGCCGCCCGGAAGTACGGGGCGGAAAAATTCGTCCTGATCTCCACGGACAAGGCGGTCAACCCTACCAACATCATGGGGGCCACCAAGTATCTTTGCGAGCAGGTCATTCAGGGCCTGCGGGGCGGGCAGACGGCCTTTTCCGCCGTGCGCTTCGGCAACGTGCTGGGGTCGGACGGCTCCGTGATCCCGCTTTTCAAAAAGCAGATCGCCTACGGCGGCCCGGTCACCATTACGGATAAGCGCATCATCCGCTATTTCATGACCATCCCCGAGGCGGTGCAGCTGGTGCTGGAGGCGGGTTCCTTCGCCCGCAGCGGCGAGGTGTATGTGCTGGATATGGGAGAGCCGGTCCACATCCTGGATCTGGCGGAAAAGCTCATCCGCCTCTCCGGCTTTACCCCCTATGTGGATATCGACATCCAGGAGGTGGGCCTGCGGCCGGGGGAGAAGCTCTATGAGGAGCTGCTTACGGCCACGGCGGGTCTGCGCCGGACGGAAAACGAGAAGATATTCGTGGAAGAAAAGGCGGATGTGGAGGAAGGCGAGATGAAGGGCTGGCTGGAAGAGCTGGCCGCCGCCGCGGAGCGGGGCGGCCGGGAGGAGATCTTCCGTGAGCTCCACGCCCTGGTCCCCACCTTCCGCAGCCCCGAGGAAGTGAACCGGGAGGCCATCCGTGCCGTCCGGGAGGGACAGGCCAGTCAGTTGGAGGACCTGGCCTGCGTCCAGCGGGTATAAAAAACAAGGAGATTACCGTTATGAAAAGAGGCGGAAAGATCGCACTGGGGATCGTAGGTGCCCTGGCGGTGACCGGAGCGGGCGTAGCTGCCTGGCAGTGGAACAATATCAGCGCTCTGCGCTACGGTATGACCATGGACCGTACGGCCATCGAGGAGAAGCTGGCGGAAAATGAGCAGACGCTTGCCAGCGCCATGGAGGAATACAGCGTCAGCAGCTATACCTTTTCGGAAGAGGAGCTGCGCCAGCTCAGCGACGGGACCCTCTCCGTGGAGGAAGCGGCCAAAAAGCTTCTGGATGAGTCCATGCCCGGTGCGGAGGCGCCGGAGGGCTCCTCCGGCCAGCAGCAGACGGCGGAGAAAAGTGACGTGGAGGCGCAGATCCAGGAGCAGATCGCCCAGATGTATGTGCTGCGCAGCACTTACGTGAGCAAGCTGGAGGCCATTGCCCAGGCTGCCATCGACGAGTACACCCAGGGCGAGCACACGGAGGAAAACAAGGCCGACGTGGTCTACAAGCGCCTGGAGGAGCTGACGGCGCTGGAAAAGGAGTGCGACGCCCAGGTAGCCCAGGTGGTGGAGCAGCTGCGCTCCCTTTTGAAGCAGGCGGGGAAGGACGACTCCCTGGCCCAGCAGGTGGAGAAGACCTACCAGGAGGAAAAGAGCCTGAAGAAGGCTGCCTACCTGGAGGAGTTCCGCAACGGCTGAGATGACGGACCTGCACTGCCATATCCTGCCGGGCGTGGACGACGGCGCCGCCTCGGTGGACGAGAGCCTGGCCATGGCGGCCATGGCGGAGCGGAGCGGGGTGCGGGCCATCGCGGTCACGCCCCACTGCAATGTGCCGGGTGAATTTGACAATTACGCAGGTCCCGAGCTGCTGCGGCGGCTGGACGCGCTGCGGTCGGCCGTGCGTCAGGCGGGAGTGCATGTGGAACTGTACGCGGGCATGGAGGTGTTCGCCACCGCCCAGGTGCCCGATCTGCTGGATGGCGGGCGGCTGCTGACCTTGGGCGGCAGCCGCTATCTTTTGGTGGAGTTCGCCTTTGACGAGTCGCCGGATTTTGCCGGGCAGATCCTCGGGGACATCGCGGCGCGGGGCGTGGTGCCGGTGATAGCCCACCCGGAGCGATACCGCTTTATCCAGGGGGAGGAAGAACGGCTGCTGGAGTGGGCGCGGCGGGGCTATGTGCTGCAGATCAACAAAGGCAGCCTTGCCGGGCGCTTCGGACGCCGGGCCGCCCGCACGGCCCGCTGGTGCATGGCCAGCGGCTGTGTGCACCTGATCGCCTCCGACGCCCACAGCCCCTACCGGCGCACGACCCGCATGGAGGAGGCGTGGGAGCTGGCGGCGGCCGCGGACGGGCCGGAGATCGCCGACTTTCTGCTGCGTGAAAACCCCCGGCGTATTCTGGAGGACCGTCCGGTCCGCCCGGTGCTGGAGGAATTTGAAAGAGCTTGAGGAGCATTTATGAGACGACTGCGCATCATTACGCTGATATGCTTTATCCTCTCGGCCGCCGCCCTGGGGGCGTCCACGGCCTATCGGATCTGGAAGACGGACGACACGGTCCCGGTCATCACCTGTCCCGACGCGCCGCTGGTGCTGTCCGTGAAGGACAGCGGCACGGAGGCACTGGTGCGGGATGTGACCGCCTGGGATGAAAAGGACGGAGACCTGACGGCGGACGTGATGGTGGAGGGCATCCAGCGGGACGCCGACGGGGCGCTGACGGTCACCTATGTGGTGGCGGACAGCGACCACCATGTGACCTCCCGCCAGCGCAGCGTGCAGTATACGGACTATACCCCGCCGCGCTTTTCCCTGACGCAGGAGCTGCGCTATTCCATGGGCGCCAGCGTCCGCATCAAGGACCGTATGAGCGCCTGGGATGTGATCGACGGGGATCTGTCCGACCGGATCAAGGTCAATTCCAACGACCTCTCCGCCTATTATGAAGGCACCTATCCCGTTACCTTCGAGGTGACCAACAGCCTGGGGGATACTGCATCCATCACCCTGGATGTGGTCATCCGCAACTATGCCGCCGGTGAGCCGCGCATCACCCTGACGAAGTATCTGGTCTACCGCGCGGCGGACGATCCCTTTGACCCCATGGCCTATGTGGACAGCGTCACCGGCGGCGGTGCCGTCTCTGCCCAGATGCCTGAGGGCGGCCTCCAGCCGGGGGTCAGCCGGGTGACCTACACTGCTGTGGGGTCCGGCGGCACGGTGGGCAGCACGGTATTGTATGTGGTCACGGAGTGAGGAGCGTGTATGGACGAACAACAGATGTTTCACTGGGCGGAGCTCAATCCGCTGTGTCTGCTGCGGCGGCTGGGACGGGATGTGCTGACCATCGCGGCGGCGGGCCTCATCGCGGTCATGCTGACGCTGACGGCCCTGCAGAGCCTGTACCGCCCGGAATATACCGCCAGCGCCACCATGGCCGTGAGCGTCAAGAGCGGCGGCTATTCGTCGGTGATTTCCAACCTGACGGTCTCCGCCGAGATCGCCGACACGTTCACGGAGCTTTTTGAGAGCAACATGTTCAGCGGCATTGCCTCCAGCCAGCTGGGGCGGGACTCCCTGCCGGGCACGCTGACGGCCTCTGTGCTGCCGGAGACGAACATCCTGGTGCTGAAGGTGACGGCGGATTCCCCGGAGGACGCCTTCCGCACGCTGCAGCTGCTGCTGGAAAATTACGACGCCGTGTCGGAGTATGTATTCCAGAATGTGATTTTGAAGGTGCTGGACAGTCCTTCGGTGCCTACGGCGCCCTCCAATCCCGTGGACCGGGGGACGCTTCTGCGGCGGGCCTTTTTGGGCGGCGCCGGCGCCATGGCGGTCATCCTGCTAGTCATTGCCGTGCTGTCGGACACGGTGCAGACCTCTCAGGCGCTGCGGCGCAAGCTGGATGTGAAGCTCTTTGCCACCATCCACCATGAGGTGAAGAACAAGACCCTGCGTACCAAGCTGAAGAAGGCCAACAAGGGCTTGCTCATCACCATGCCCGTGGCCAGCTTCTGCTTTACCGAGGAGATCTACAAGCTGGCCTCCAAGGTGGATTTCGCCGCCCGCCACGGGGAGCGGAAGGTGATTTTGGTCACCAGCGTGGCGGAGAACGAGGGCAAGTCCACCGTGGCAGCCAATCTGGCCCTGGCCCTGACTCAGGGCGGGCGGAAGGTGCTGCTCATGGATGCGGACCTCCACAAGGCCGCCCAATTCAAGCTCTTTCACAGCAAGCCCGCCGTGGAACTGGCGGACATGCTTCAAGGTGAGGCACCCTACGCACCGGAGTATCTGGAGCGGGAGCATCTCTACACCCTCTTTTCCACCCGCAGCAGCAACGGCGCGGCGGAGCTGATCGCCTCGCCGGCCATGGGCGAGCTTTTGGACCGGGCCCGGCAGGAGATGGACTATATCATCATCGATTCTCCGCCCATGGCGCTTTTTTCCGATGTGGAGGCCCTGGCGGACCGGGCGGATCTTTCCTTGCTGGTGGTGCGCCAGGATGTGTCTCCGGCCCGGCGGATCAACGACACGGTGGATATGCTGAGCCAGTGCCGCGCGGAGCTTTTGGGGTGCGTATTCAACGATGTGCGCGGCATGCCGTTTTCCAATGACCATTACGGCTACGGCTATGGTTATGGATATGGCTACGGCTACGGCGGGAAACAGCGCGCCGGCAAGGGCGCGGAGGCAGCGGGAGGCAGCGATGAGCGAGCATAAGGTGGATCAGACAGAGCTGGAAAAGATCGATATCTTCCGCGTCCTTCAGGAGTTTGGAAAGGCGCTGGGCCGCCTTTGGTGGCTGGTGGTGGTCCTGGCGGTGGTATGCGGCGGCGCCATGGGCCTGCGGGCCTGGCGGAGCTATACGCCCATGTACGCCTCGGAGGTGACGTTCACCATCCGTATGGATGACTCGTCCCTGACGGACATCGGCGGCAGCACCAGCTATTATGACAAGGCCACGGCGGAGCAGCTGACCAAGACCTTCCCCTACCTGATCCAGTCGGAGCTGATGCAGACAAAGCTCCGCCAGGCCATGGGGGTGGATGAGCTCAATGGCAGCGTCACCGCCCAGACGGTGGAGAACACGAATCTCTTTTCCCTGCGGGTCACCAGCTCCGACCCGCAGGATGCCTATGATATTTTGATGGCTGTTACAGAGGTTTATCCTCAGGTGGCGGACTATGTGATCGGCAATACGGAAATGAATCTTTTGACGGTGCCGGAGGTGGCCGACGCGCCCTACAATGCGTTCCGGCCGGCACGGACCGTGTGCAAGGGCGCGGCGCTGGGGTGCGTCCTGGGCCTGGGCGTGGTGCTGCTCTATGCGTTCACCCGCCGCAGCATCCGCGACCCGGAGGATATCCGGCGGCGGCTGAACCTCAAGTGCATCGCCACGCTGCCCAAGGTGACCTTCAAGCGCCGGGGCCGGGAGATCGACCGGCGCATCTCCATCCGGAACCAGCGGGTCTCGTCCGCATTCCAGGAGAGCGTGCGCAGCATGCGCATGAAATTCCTGCGGCAGGCCGAAAAGCAGCGGGCCCAGGTGATCCTGGTCACCAGCACCCTGCCCGGCGAGGGAAAGACCACCGTGGCGGTGAACCTGGCGCTGTCGCTGAGCCAGAACGGGGCCCGGGTGATCCTGGTGGATCTGGATCTTCGCAAGCCGTCGGTGAAAAAGGCCCTGGGAGTGGAGACCCCCTCCCGGGGCGTGCCGGAGCTGCTGAGCGGAGAGGACAAGGGCTCTGTGCTGGACGCGCTGGTGCCGGTGGAGGGCAGCTCGCTGCGTCTGCTGGCAGGGGACCGTCCCGCCCAGGACGCGCGCCAGCAGCTGACCTCCCGCCGCCTGGGAGCGGTGATGGAGCAGCTGCGCCGGGAGGCGGAGTATGTGATTTTGGATACGCCGCCCTCCGGACTGCTGGCCGACAGCGCGGGCTTGACCCGCCTGGCGGACGGGACGCTGTATGTGCTGCGCTCCGGCGCCGTGGAGATGTCCCACATCGTGGACAGCCTCCAGTTCCTCTCCGAGACCGGCACGCCGCTCATGGGCTGCGTGCTCAACGGCGTGCAGACGGGACAGGGGGGCTATGGCTACGGCTACGGTTACGGCTATGGCGGCTACCGTTCCTACGGCTACGGGACCTATACCCGCCGCAAGACCAAGGCGGAGGAGCCATAACATACGGAGCCGCCCGGCGTTTCGCGGGCGGCTTTCGCCGTATCAAAAGGAGGATTCGGTGTGGAGGAAAGACCCAGGCAGATGGACGCCCGGACGTATCTGCCCGTTTTGATGGATCTGCTGGACCAGGGCAGACAGGTGACGCTGACGGTCACCGGCGGCAGCATGGCCCCGTTTTTGGTCCATGGACGGGACGCCATCTGCTTTTGCCGTCCGAAAGGGCGGCTGCGCCGGGGGGATATGGCCTTTTTCCGCCGGGCGGACGGGTCCTATATCATGCACCGGGTCTGCCGTGTTTCGCCGGAGGGATACTTCCTGGTGGGAGACGCCCAGCAGGCGGTGGAGGGGCCCGTGGCGCCGGAACAGGTATTTGCCGTGGTGACGAAGGTGCGCCGCAAGGGGCGCTGGATCGGCCCGGAGGACGGCTGGTGGCGCTTTTTCGCGGGGCCCTGGCTATGGCTGCTGCCGGTGCGGCCGCTGCTGCGCCGGGGATACGGCGCGCTTCGGCGTGTGTGGCCGAGAGGGGGGGAGCAGGCGTGAAAAAAAGCTGTGACGGGAAGCAGGGAGACACCCTGTTTGGCTCCGAGGCCCTTGGGATGCTGGCGCGCCGCTGGCGGGAGGGAACGCTGAAGGAGCTGGCGGAGGACTGGAAGTGGATCTTCGCCTTTACGCGGCGCTATCGCTGGGCGGTGGTGTGCTATGTGGTCATGGGCGTGGCCAGCGCGTCGCTGAGCCTGGTTTCCGCCCTGGCGGGGAAATATGCCATCGATATCATCACCGGCTATCACTTCTCCAAGCTGGGGACCATGGCGGCGGTGATGGTGGGCGCCGCGCTCTCCAGCCTGCTGCTGCGCAGCCTCATCTCCCGGGTCTCCACCAAGATCAGCCTCTATGTGAGCAACGACATCCAGGCCATGGTGTTCGACGCGATTTTGGACGCGGACTGGCTGTCGCTGACCGCTTACAGCAGCGGCGAGCTGACCAGCCGCTTCAACACGGATGTGACCACCGTGGCCTCCAACGCCATCAGCTGGCTGCCCAATCTGGTCATCGGCGGCTATACCTTCGCCGCCACGTTTTTGGTGATCTTCCACTATGACCGCGTCATGGCCCTGCTGGCGCTGGCCAGCGCCCCGTTTTTGCTGCTCAGCTCCAGCTATCTCATCAAGCGCATGCGGGGACACAACCGGAAGATGAAAGAGATCGGCAGCGCCCTCATGGGCTACGAGGTGGAGGCGTTTTCCAACCTGGATACCATCAAGAGCTTCGGACTGATGGACGCATGCGGAAGGGGACTGCGAAGCCGGCAGGAGGCGTTCAAAAAGGCCAACCTGGACTATAACCGCTTTTCCATCCAGACGGAGGCAGCCATTTCCCTGCTGGGCTCGGCGGTGCAGATGGCGGCGTTCGGCTACTGCTTGTATCTTCTTTGGTCAGGGCAGATCGTCTACGGCACCATGACGCTGTTTTTGTCCCAGAGCGCCAAGCTCTCCACCACGTTCCGCTCTCTGGTGGGCGTGGTGCCGGCCTTTTTGACCTCCGCTGTTTCGGCCCGGCGGATCCGGGAACTGACGGAGCTGGAGCGGGAGCCCCGCGCCGCAGCGGGCACCGATTTGGGCCGGGGCGGGTTTTCCGTACACATGGAGGACGTGCGGTTTTCCTATGGCGGCGAGCCGGTGGTGTGTGATGCGCAGTTTCTGGCCCGGCCCGGGGAGATCGTGGCGCTGGTGGGACCCTCCGGCGGAGGAAAGACCACCATGCTCCGCCTGATGCTGGGGCTGGTGCATCCGTCCGGTGGACGGGTGTACCTGCGGTCCGATGACGGCGTGGAGACCACGGCGGGGATGGATGTGCGGCCCCTGATCGCCTATGTGCCCCAGGGAAATACCGTGCTTTCAGGCACCATTGCGGACAATCTGCGCCTGGTGCGGCCCCAGGCCACGGAGGCGGAGATGGAGCGGGCGCTGCGGCTGGCCTGCGCATGGGAATTCGTCTCCCGGCTGCCGGAGGGGCTCCAGGCCCCCGTGGGAGAGCGGGGCAGGGGGCTTTCCGAGGGACAGGCCCAGCGGCTGGCCATCGCCAGGGCCATTTTGAAAGATGCTCCCGTGCTGCTGCTGGATGAGGCCACCTCCGCGCTGGATGTGGCCACGGAGCGGCAGGTGCTGCGCAACATCGTGGACGGCTGCCCCGACCGGACCTGCATCATCACCACCCACCGCCCCACCGTGCTGGGGCTATGCGGGCGGGTGTACCAGGTGCTCGACGGCAGAGTGCGGGTACTCACACAGGAGGAATCCGCCGCGCTGGCCATGGAATTTTGACGGCTGCGTGCATTTGGAAGAAAAAATCCAAAATTGAAAAAATTATCCAATTTCCTCCGGTTTTTCAGTTGCCCCGGCGAAATCGGTATGGTATAATAAATTCCAATTTATGTGGCTGTGTCTCAATCAGCATGCAGCCTGGCCCGCCTGTGCAGGGGCGGTGTTTCCTGAGCTGCAAAATGTGTAAATGGAGGTATCGGACATGCGAAAACACAGAGTTTTTGCGGGGATCCTGGCCGCCGTCATGCTCCTTGGCATGGCGCCTTCCGCCTTGGCTGTCAACACGGCGGAGTACAACGGTCCGAATCCCGGACAGAAGAACCACGACGGTATCCTGCTGGACAAAAGTGCCACCACGTTCAACGGATACAAGTGGACGGACATCACGCTGACGGTCTCCGCCCCCTCGGATCAGAATCCTGTGGCCGTGGAGTTCGTGCTGGACGGAACCAGCAGCTTCCACGGTGAGGGCGATCTTGGCCTGGTCAAGACCCTGGCCGAGCAGCTTCGTTCCACCTTTGTCAAGAATGAGAATGTCTATGTGGGCGTCACGGTGTTCGGCAACAAGGCCATGAACGTGCTGCCCATGACCACGGTGCCCGACGCCATCGACGAAGATCTGGCCGACAGCGTGGCCGAGATGCTCAAGGAAACGGATGCCCTGCTGGGCTCCAATGTCCAGTCCGGTATCCGGGCGGGCCTGGAGGACCTGGAGAGCGCCGCCTTGCCGGAGGGCACGGAGAAGTACATGGTCCTGGTCACCGACGGCGGCAGCTACTCCTGGCTGGATGGCACCGAGTCTGTCCGCAATACTTATACCGCCAACGGCGAGACCCATGACCTGATGAACTCCGACGCGGCGGACGGCGGCTATGACTCCTTCCCCTCTCTTTCCGCGCTGCTGTCCAAGGACATCCCCAGCGCGGCCCAGAACCTGGATGTCACTGCCGGCGAGCCTCTGTCCGAGGCAGTGCAGACCATCAAGGACCGGGACGACCTGTACACCAACTTTGAGACCGGCGTGTACTGGGCTGCCAAGGAGCTCCAGACCATTCCCGATGACGTGAACCTGTTCACCGTGGGCCGGGATTATTATGCCGACGACGAGAACCTCTCCGCCCTGACGGAGCTTGCCGGTGAGTTTGTGGACATGGCGGTGGATATG
>CAUWEK010000044.1:0-13195 GCA_963557435.1 uncultured Dysosmobacter sp. | reverse complement strand
TCAGCTCCACAAAGCCGAAATTCTTCATGTCCCGGATGGTGCGGGCCCAGCCGCCCACCGTTACCGTCTGGCCGGACAGCGTCTGGCTGTCGGCATAGATCGCCGCGATTTTCGTAAAGCTCATATGATTCACCCGTTTTCTTGTTTTTCGTGGGACAGTGCGCACAATAATGTGGTATTGTACCGCATTTTCCACAGTTTTACAAGGGGGTGGGGCGTTTTTTCAGGAAATCATCTCCGCGCCCACCGTATAGTCGCTCCAGTGTCCATCTCCGTTGGAGACGGCGGTGCAGTCAGAGAAAAAGTAGGCTCCCAGGCTGGAGCGCCACTTGTGGGCATCAAAGGCCACGGCGTCGTAACCAGGTATCGTCTCACCGGGTCCAAGACTCGGCATGCTGAACACCACCGGCTCGTCGGACTCCTCGATGGTAAAGAGGCATCCGTCCTCCCACTGATAAAACTGGGCGTCGCCGCCCCCTTCCAGCGCCTCGCCGGTGATATAGCCCTGCTCCACCAGCTCGTCCCAGGTGCCCTCCACTGCTGTGACACCGTGGGACACACCGAAAGCGTAGGCCACGGCGGACCGCTCTCCGGGGCTCAGGCGGGTACACGACAGGTCCACGCCCACCACTGCAAGGTCGCTGTTGAGCCCCTCGTCCACCGTCCACAGGTCCTCCAGCACCCGCAGATACAGTCCGCACAGGTCGTCAAAGCCCTCTGTGGAGGAAACATCCACCCCCGTCACGCCGGAAAAGCCCATGGGCCAGGATTCCTGGATTCCCCCGTTATAGCGGATGGACGCCACGGCTCCCACCATGGAGTTTTCGGGAAACATCCCGTACGCTCCCGGCGCAGAGGGATCAAAGGCCGCTCCGTCCACGGTCAGCACATCCTCCTCCGGGCGCAGCTGATAAAGTCCCGTTCCCTCATCCGTCTCCGCCAGCAGCAGTGTGCCGTCCTGCTGGGAGATCACCCGGCATACCACCGTGCTCTCTCCGCTCTCTTCCGCAGGGGGCTCCTCCGCTCCATCCCCGCCGCTGGCCGCGCAGGACGCCAACAGGCAAAGGCAAAGATACACCGATATAAACACAAAAAACCACGCTCGTTTCATGGAAAGCGCCTCCTTTCGCTTCGATAGACGGGATAATGGACCAGTTGGTTCCATTTCCTGGCTGCCATGCCGGATTTTCCGAAAATTTTTTGGTTGACAAACAGAACGCCATGTGTAAAATAAGCATTAGATTATTTTATAAATTTTTGCTTATTCAGGAGGTGACGCCATGACCCAGAGAGAGCGGCAGCTTTTGCGCTGGATCGAGGAAAACCCCATGATCTCCCAGCAGGAGCTGGCGGACAAGGCGGGCATCACCCGCTCCTCCGCAGCGGTGCACATTTCCAACCTGATGAAAAAGGGATATATCGCCGGCAAGGGCTACATCGTCCGCACGGCCCCCTATGTGACAGTGGTGGGCGGCGTGAACATGGACATCGGCGGCACCTCTGCCGGCCCCCTGGTGGCGCAGGACTCCAACCCCGGCGCCGTGCGCATGAGCCTGGGCGGCGTGGGACGGAACATTGCCCACAACATGAGCCTGCTGGGACTGGACGTACGGCTTTTGACCGTGTTCGGAGACGACCTCAACGCCCAGAAGATCGCGGCCAGCTGCACGGAGCTGGGCATCGACGCCTCCCATTCTCCCATCATCCCCGGCGGGCGTACCTCCACCTATCTCTTCATCAACGATGAACACGGGGACATGGCCCTGGCTGTCAGCGATATGGACATCTACCGCCACCTGACGCCCCAGGTCCTCTCCGGACGACAGAAGCTGCTGGCGGCCAGTCAGGTGATCGTGCTGGATACCAACATCCCCGAAGAGAGCATCCAGTATTTGGCCCAGACCGTGTCCGTTCCCATTTTCGCCGACCCGGTCTCCACCGCCAAAGCGGGAAAGCTGCGCAGCGTGCTGGGACGGCTCCACACCCTCAAGCCTAACCGCCTGGAGGCAGAACTTCTCTCCGGCGTTGCGATCACCGATGAAACGAGCCTCCACCGGGCGGCGGATGCCCTGCTGGAAACCGGCTTGCAGCGGGTCTTTATCTCCCTGGGTGCGGACGGAGTCCTGGCTGCGGACCACACGGAGCATCTTCTTTTGCCGGTGCTGCCGGCCCGCATGGCCAACACCACCGGCTGCGGCGACGCCTTCATGGCCGCCATCACCTGGGCCCATCTGCGCGGTTTGGATCTGGAGGGTGCCGCCCGGGCGGGACTTGCCGCCTCCGCCATTGCCATGGAGGGCGCAGAGACCATCAACCCCGCGTTGTCAGAAGACGCGCTCCTGGCACGCGCCCAATAAATCAACCTGTATACTAAGTATTTTTATCAATATATTCTGCTTTATGGAGGAATTGACTATGCTGAACCGTTATCTGGACATTGCCCCTGAAGTGCAGCAGGCCCTGGCCGAGGGCCGTCCCGTGGTGGCTCTGGAGTCCACCATCATCTCCCACGGCATGCCCTATCCCCAGAACGTGGAGACGGCGCTGAACGTGGAGAAGATCATCCGGGACAACGGCGCCGTGCCCGCCACCATCGCCGTGCTGGGCGGCCGCCTGAAGGCGGGCCTCAGCCCCGAGGAGATCGACTATCTGGGCCGCACCGGCACCGCCGTGGCCAAGGCCAGCCGCCGGGATCTGCCCGTTCTGGTGGCCGAGGGTCGGGACGGCGCCACCACCGTCACCACCACTATGATCATCGCCCACATGGCAGGCATCTCCGTGTTCGCCACCGGCGGCATCGGCGGCGTGCACCGGGGCGCCCAGACCACCATGGACATCTCCGCCGACCTGGAGGAGCTGGCCCACACCCCCGTCATGGTCATCTGCGCCGGCGCCAAGTCCATTCTGGACCTGGGTCTGACGCTGGAGTATCTGGAGACCCACGGCGTGCCCGTCATCGGCTACGGCACGGAAGAGCTGCCCGCCTTCTACACCCGCAAGTCCGGCTTCAAGGTGGACTACCGGCTGGATACGCCGGAGGAGCTGGCCAAGGCATTCTATGTCAAGCAGGACATGGGCCTGGGCGGCGGCATGCTGGTGACCAATCCCATCCCCGAGGAGTTCTCCATGGACGCCGACGTCATCAACAAGGCCATCGACGAGGCCGTGGCCGAGGCCAACGCCCTGGGCATCCACGGCAAGGAGACCACGCCCTTCCTGCTGGCCAAGATCAAGGACCTCACCGGCGGCGACTCTCTGGCCAGCAACATCCAGCTGGTCTACAACAACGCCCGCCTGGCCTCCCGCACCGCCGCAGCCCTCAGCGCCCTTGCGAACAAATAAGCTTTCTGTTATACTGGACTGGCCGGGACAACCGGCCAGTTCTTTTTTCAGGAGGCCCCCATGGAAAATTTTCAGTATGCGCCCCAGGCGCAAAACGACTTCCTTTTTACGGTGATCGGTTCTCCCTGGGGATGGCTGGCTTTGTGGCTGATCGTCATCAACGTAGCCGCCTTCTGCGCCTTCGGCATCGACAAATGGAAAGCCAAGCACCCGGGCCGGCGGCGTATTCCCGAGCGGAACCTGATGCTCAGCGCCCTGGCGGGCGGCAGCGTGGGCGCTCTTTTGGGTATGAAGGTATTCCACCACAAAACGCTCCACAAGCTCTTTTCCGTGGGCATACCGGTGATTTTGGCCGTGCAGCTGGTACTGGCCGCGGGACTGTTCGTCTATTTCACATTTCTTCACTGAAAAAAACAGGACGCTTCTGCGTCCTGTTTTTTTGCGTATAATCAGCCGCCGGCGGCACATACTACCTGCGGCGAAAGCCAAAATCATCTTGCAGGAGGATGTTTCTATGAACAAGGATTGCAAGCCCAACCAGAGCATCAAGTGCTCCGTGAGCAACTGCGCCTACCACTGCCAGGACGCCCAGTACTGCGGCCTGCCCACCATCCAGATCGGCACCCACGAGGCCTTCCCCACCCAGGCGGTGGGCACCGACTGCCAGTGGTTCCTGATGAAATATCCGCCCCCGGGGGTAGTGCGCTCCCCCCGGCCCTCTCTACATACCGTACATACCATCACCACGAGAGGAGGCGCTTGTATGGGATGGGTCACCCGTCTGGCGGGCGCCGCCGCAGGCGCTGCAAACGGCCTCTTCGGCGGAGGCGGCGGCATGGTGCTGCTGCCGGTGCTCAGCCGCTGGGGCGGCCTGCCCCAGCGCCAACTGTACGCCACCTGTGTGGCGGTGATCTTCCCGGTGTGCGCGGTGTCCGCCATGGTCTACCTTGCCCGGGGCGGGGTCTCTTTGGAGGAGGCGGCTCCGTATCTTGCCGGGGGACTGGCGGGCGGTTTTGTAGGTGGGAAGCTCTATGGGAAAGTCCGCGTCCAATATCTGCGCTGGATGTTCGCCGCCTTTTTGCTCTATGCCGGCGGGAGGTATCTGCTGTGACGGACTGGCTCCTTCCCTTTTTATGCGCCTTTGGGGCAGGCGTCCTCTCCGCCTGGGGCGTGGGCGGCGGGACGCTGCTGCTTCTCATGATGACGCTGCTGCTGGGTGTGGACCAGCGGACGGCCCAGGGGGTGAACCTTCTCTTCTTTCTGCCCACTGCGGCCTCCGCCCTGCTGTGCCACTGGCGTGCCGGGCAGCTGGATCTTCCCACGGTAAAGGGGGCGGCACCCTGGGCGGCGGCAGCGGCGGCGCTGGGTGCCTGGGCAGCCACCGCCGTGGACGTAGAAGTCCTGCGCCGCCCCTTCGGCGTCTATCTGCTCTTCTCCGCGGCCATGCTGCTGTGGCCGAAAAAGAAAAACAGGGAGTGATGTTTCACTCCCTGTTTTTTTATTGCGTTTCGGATGTGGCCGCCTCATTGAGCACCAGCGTCACGTCCATGAGCGTTCCGTCCCGCCAGATGGTCATGGGCATGGTGTCTCCCACATGGTACTGGCGTCGCGCCCGCAGCAGATCCGCGCTGGAGGAGACGTCGATGCCGCCGGCGGAGACCACATAGTCCCCCTGCTGCACGCCGGCCAGATCGGCCGCGGAATCCGGCGTCACGCTCTGCACCTCCACGCCCCAAAGGTCCTCGCCCAGCCGGGTGCCCAGAGAGAGCACCGTGATGCCCAGCACCGGCTCCGGCAGGATCTCACCGCAGGTCAAAAGATCGTTGACCAGGCGCTTGATGGTGGCGGACGGGATGGCAAAGCCAAGTCCCTCCACGTTGGAATACGACGAGCTCATTTTCACGGTGTTGATGCCCACTACCTGCCCGTAGACATTGATGAGCGGACCGCCGGAGTTGCCGGAATTGAGGGCCGCGTTGGTCTGGATCAGATTCATGGTGCGCCCGTCCACCCACACGTCCCGGTTGATGGCGGAGACGATACCGTCGGTCAGCGTACCCCGCAGCTCATAGCCCAGGGGATTGCCGATGGCGTATACGGTGTCGCCCACAGTCAAAAGCTCGGAATCCCCAAACTGGGCCACCGGCAGTCCCGTCTGGTCCACTTTCAAAACAGCCAAGTCGCTATCCGCGTCGCCGGCCACATAGAAGGCCTCATAGGCGTGATCGTTATAGAGGTAGACCGTACAGGCGCTGCCGCCCTCCAGCACATGGTAGTTGGTGAGGATATAGCCGTCGGCGCTGAAGATCACGCCGGTGCCCACAGAAGCCTCCTGCTCCCCCAGCTGGGCCACCACCGTCACCACCGAGGGGTTTACCTGCCGGTAGATCTCCTGGGCGCTCAGCGCCTCGCCGTGCTCCGTCTCCACCTCCAGCACGGCCCCTTGTCCGTAGGGGTAGCCGGGAATGGAGATCTCCTGGGGCGCCTGGTCCGTCTCCTCTTCAAAATAATACTGGAACTTATCCTGCCGCGTCTCCTGGCGGCCGGACCAAAAGACCGCCGCCGCGGTCAGCACGGCCACCAGGCCGCAGCAGCCCAGAAAGATCCAAAGGCCGCGTCTGGAACGGCGGGGCCGCTCCGCCTCCGCCCGGAGCTGCTCCAAACTGCCCGGCGGCATCATCCCAGGGGGCAGCGGCCGGGTGTAGGCCTCCACCACTTCCCCCATGCAGCCCTGCCGGTAGATCTCCACCACTTCTTCCGGCTGGCTGCCGCTACACTTTTCAAAATCCATGTATCCCTCATTCCGTGGTCAGGGAGAAGGTGAAGGTGGTCACCCCATTCTCGCTGGTCACACTGATCTTTTCGTGGTGCTGTTCCAAGATGGTCTTGACGATATAGAGTCCCAATCCCACACCGTCCTTGTCCTCGCTGCGGGACTTGTCGCTTTTGTGGAACCGCTCAAAAAGAAGCGGCAGCTCCTCGGCGGAGATGGTGTCGCCCACGTTGCGCACCGTCACCCGCGCCTTCCCGTCCAGCGTGGTCACGCCCAGATAGAGCGTGGAGCCCTCACGGGCGAACTTGGTGGCGTTTTCCAACAGGTTGTAGATCACCTGGGTGATAAGATCGTTGTCCCCCAGCACCAAAATGGGCTCGTCGGGGATGTCCGCGTCCACGTCCAGATGACGGTCGGTGATCTTCTTCTCCATGGATATCAGCACCCGGCGCATGCTCTCGCACACGTCGAAGTGGTTGCCGCCCTTGAGCGGGTCGATGGCCTGCAGCTGGCTCACATCCAGCATCCGCCGCACCAGGCGGCTCAGGCGGCGGCTCTCGTCGGAGATGATCTGCAGGTACTGCCGCTCGTTCTCCGGTGCAATGGTGCCGTCCAGGATGCCGTCCGTATAGCCGGCAATGGTGGTCATGGGGGTCTTCAGCTCGTGGGAGATGTTGGCGATGAACTCCCGGCGCTGCCGCTCCGTCTGCTGGAGGGAGTCGGCCATGGCGTTGAAGGAGGCAGCCAGCTCGCCGATCTCATCCTTCCGGCCGTAGTCGTACATGCGGATGTCAAAGTCGCCCTCAGCGTAGCGGCGGGTGGCCTGCACCATCTCCCGGATGGGCTGCACCTGCCGCATGGTGGTGACGGAGGAGGCCATGAAGGAGATCATCAGCACCACAAAGGCCGTCATGAAGAACAAGCCGATGAAGCCCTGCCACATGGAGTCCAGCGAGTCCGTGGAGGATACGCCGTACACCACGCCCACGATCTCCTGGGTATCCGGATTCACTGCCGGAACACCCACCACGAACCGGTTGGAGTCATACAGTCCGTCCAGGTCATCCCGCCGGGAGGTGGAGCCCTCCTCCACGATCTCCCGGGTCATGCTCTCCGGCATGGTGACCACCCGGCCCTCCAGGCTCTTGTCCGTGGTCAGCAGCACGTGCCCTTCCTTGTCGCAGATCATGAAGTGCACATCCGAAACGGTGGCGGCAAAGGAGGCCAGCTGCCGGAAATCCGGGTCGCTTTGCAGCACCTCCATATCCAGATACCGTCCGTTTTCCAGATAGCTGACAGACAGCTGGCCCATGACCCGGGCCTTGGTCAAAAGCTCCTCGCTTTTCTGGCTTTTAGCATAATTATAACTCAGGGAAAAAAACGACGTGCCCAGCAAAAACAGCGTCAGCATCACCATGCCCACGGTGAGCGACAGCTGCCGCCAGTATAGCCCCTGGAATTGGCTGCGCAGTTTTTTCATGCCTTCGCGCCCTTTTCCGCCTGGCCGCCGCCCAGCAGCTCAAACTTATAGCCCACGCCCCAAACGGTCTTGAGTGCCCACTGATCGGACACGTTTTCCACCTTTTCCCGCAGCCGCTTGATGTGTACGTCCACGGTCCGGCTGTCGCCGAAGTAGTCGAAGCCCCACACCTCGTCCAAAAGCTGGTTGCGGGTATAGACCCGGTTGGGCGTGGAGGCCAGATGATACAAAAGCTCCAGCTCCTTGGGCGGCGTGTCGATCTTCTTGCCGTCCACGATCAGCTCATAGGAGTCCAGATTGATGACCAGCTTGTCGAATACCAGCTTTTTCGATGTATCGTTGGGGATCTCCGTGCGCCGCAGCACCGCGTTGATGCGGGCAATGAGCTCTTTCATCTCGAAGGGCTTGACGATGTAGTCGTCGGCACCCATCTCCAGGCCCTGGATGCGGTCAAAGACCTCACTTTTCGCCGTGAGCATGATGATGGGCACCTTGCTGGTCTCCCGGATCTTGGCGCACACGCTCCATCCGTCCATGACCGGCAGCATGATGTCCAGCAGGATCAGATCCGGCGCCTCCTTCTGGAATTCCTCAATGGCACGTCCGCCGTCGGCGGCGGTGCGCACATCGAAGCCCTCTTTCACAAGATACATCTGGATCAGATCCGAGATATTGCGGTCGTCCTCAACCACCAGAATGTTGCGGCCCATGGCGCTCCCTCCAATTCTTATGTTTCGATGTTTCGTTATACCATGACGGCTTCGCCGTCATGGTATAACGCCACGTTTTTCGGCTGCCCCGCAGGGGGCGAGAAAAACGGCTCAAATCAAACTTCTTTGAAGCTATTATACCTCAGCAGGGGCGGGTATGTTGAATTTTCTGTAAATTCGCCGTTTTACGCAGCCGTCTCTGTCAAAGCGCGGCAGCGGTCGCCGCTATTTTCGGCCCGCTGGATCAGCGACTGCATCCCCGCAGCGGTCACGTTTTCGCCCAGCCAAACGGATGTGTCGTTCCGCCGGGTGCTCAGGCGCTGGTACAGCGTCTGCGCCGCACCGGAGCCGGTCAGCCCGTAGGACGAGCGGTCCAGATCCGGCGCAAGGCAGCAGTAGCCCGCCTGCTCCAGCGTCTTTCGCCCGCTCTCCTCTTTTATATACACCATCCGGGTCTTGCCGCAGGTGGCCGCGTAAAGGGCCTCATTGCTCCGCCGGACCTGATCCAGCGGGTCCTCTCCATCGGTCAGGATACCGATGGTCTGCCCCGTGGCCGCCATCCGCCGCAGCAGATCTTCCTCTTTTTCCAGAAATTCCTCCGTACAGTAAAACGCAGCCCGGGCGCCCTGTGCGTCCAGCACGTCCAGAACCGCCTCCACCTGCGCCCCGTCGGATGCCTCTATACAAAGATACACGCTCTTGCCCGGGAAAGACTCCTCCGTCTCCTCCGGCACAGAGGGGACCACCTCCTCGCTCTGGGATTCCTTACTTTTGACGTACTGGTCATACCGCGCGCGCATCTGAGGCACCGCCGCATCGGCGAACTGGGCCGCCGTCAGGTTATAGCTGCCCTGACGCAGCCACACCAGCCATCCCCGGTCCTCCGCAGAGATCGCGCCGGAGCCGGTCACGCTGGTGACCGAGTAGCTCAGATCAAAAAACTCCGCCACCAGGGCCGCCGGCACGAAGGCGATGCCGTTTCGCTCCACGGCGCCCGGATAATAGGAGTTGCCGCTGGTGTCCTGCGCGTAGGACTCTCCCAGAGGAAAGTGCAGAGCCTTGCCGGCAGTGTACAGCACCAGAAGCTGCTTGCTCTGGTTGGGGATATAACCGATTTCCAGCTCCTTATACACATCCCCGGCAAAAATGGTGCTGGGGATATAGAGATATCCGTTCTCCCAGAAGGGCATGGTCTCGTCATTGAGGGGGAGCACAGTGTCGTTCACTGCCAGAAAGTAGACGCTGCGTCCCGCGGCGGCGGACAAGGTGGACAAGCCCAGCGCCATCCAAAGCGCCAGCAGCAGCGCTGCCGCCCTTCGCTTCATGGCTCCGCCCCCTTTCCGTTTTACCTGTAAAATCAGCGTTATTTTATCACGATTCTGCGTCGTTTGTAAAGTCGCTCAGGCCGCTCCAAGCCTCCACGCTGACGCCGGTATAGTAGTGGGTCAGGATCTCCACATAATCCGCTCCCTCCCGGGCCATGCGGTTGGCGCCGTACTGGCTCATGCCCACTCCGTGGCCGAAGCCGGTGACGAAAAACACCAGTTCCCCGTCCTGCACTTCCCAGGTAAAGCAGGCCGAGCGCAGCCCCAGCAGCGTGCGCATGGTGGTGCCCTTGATGGTCACGCCGCCCACATCCACCGTCTCCACGCTGCCGGAGGAATCCGTACTGGCGTTTTTCAGCCATCCGGACATGTCCCCCGACAGATCTGCCTCCGGGTAGGAGGCGTGGATCTTCTCACGGAATTCCTCCGGTGTGAAAGCCACGCGGCTGTAATAGTTGGGAATGGCGTCGTCGTCCTCCGGGGAATCCACCGGCTGCAGATAGGGCAGGTCATTGACCCAAACCTCTCCCGCCGCGCGGGTCTGCCCGGCGGAGGAGGAGTGGAACACCGCCAGAATGGGCACGCCGCCGTAGAGGATGGTCTGCCCATCGGTGCTGCGCACCGCCTCTTCGATCTTGGCCTCGTTTTCCTCTGCCTCATCCCCCCAGTTCTCCATGGCCCGCTCCTGGCTGATATAGGCCTGGCAGCAGGTGGAGTCTGTGCAGATATCCGCCGTGTCACCGTGGTTGCCGCCGCTGAGGATCTTGTAGGCCGTGTAGGTCCTGGCAGCCACCGCCTGGGCCTTGAGCGCCTCCAGTTCAAAGGAGGCCGGCATCTCCGCCCGCACCACGCCCACCAGGTAGTCGCCCAGCGTCATCTCCTCCACCGTGTCTCCGCTGAGCACCCGCAGCGTCACGGATGCGTCCAGCTCCCCCGGCTGGAAGGGCTCCCGCTCCGTCTCGTCCACCGGTACGTCCCCGGAAAACAGCTCCTCCCCATAGGGGACGATCACCGGGCAGCGCGAAAAGCAGCGCGGCCAGCACGGCGGATACCGCTACGCTCCGGCGCAATTGAGTTCCTCGCTTCATGGGCTTCCTCCTCTTTCGTTGCAATGCAGCACCTTGTCCATCCACTCTATGCATCATGGCGGCGAAACATGTACCCGCGCCAATGGACAAACGCGGCGGTGCGTGCTATACTGCTGATGGTTGATTTTGTTTTTGATGAAAGGGTCTTCGTCGATGAAAAAATACATGCTCTATCCCGCCGCGGCGCTGGCCGGCGGCGCAGTGGCCGCAGCGGTGCGCCTGGCGCAAAACCGCACGGGCTTTGAGGCCTCCACAGGCCTGCCTGTGCCCGGCAACCTTTGGGCACGCATGCTGGTGGCCGTGCTGGTGCTGCTGGGAGCTGTGTTCTTCCTGCTGGTGCGCCGCATCCCTGCCCGCTCGGACGATCCGTCCGCCGTCTTCAGCGAATCCTTCTCCTCCACCAGTGTCGGCCTTGTCAGCATCGCCATGGCCGGCGTGGCGCTTTTGGGCATTTCCGGCGTATGGGAGACCGTTTCGGGACTGGGCCTTCTCTCCGACGGGACTGCCGTCCCTGACCGGCTGCACATGATCCTGGGTGTCATGAGCCTTCTTTCCGCAGCCGGGCTTTTTCCCGCTGTGGCAGGCTGCCGCCGCTCCGGCGCCCACGAGGCCGCCGCGCCGGCGGCCCGGCAGCCCATCCAGAGCGCCTTTCTCCTGGTTCCCGTGGTCTTTTGCGTCATCCGCCTGGTGGTGACCTATCGGGAGGACTCCATCGATCCCTCTTTGAGCGCCTACTATGTGGAGCTGCTGGCTCTGGTCTTTCTGACCCTCTCGTTCTACCGGCTCTCCTCTTTCGCGTTTTTCGCCGGACAAAGCCGCCGGTTCCTCCTCTATTCCATGGAGGCTATCGTGCTGTGCGCCGCCGTCCTGGCAGACCCGCTGCCCGGCTACACCCGGCTGTATTTTGCCGGAGGCGCCCTGGTGCTGCTGGGCTTTGTGCTGCTGCGTCTGGACTGTCTGCCCAAAAAAAGATGATTTCCGACAGCTTAACACAAATCCCGCCCCAATAAAAGTTTTTTCGATGAACACCGCAAAAAGGAAACAGGGCCAGCCTGACGGCTGGCCCTGTTTCCTATTGTTTTGGAAGATTGGATGAAAAGAAGTTTTGTCTCTTGCAAGTATTACGATACAAGAGAGTTGTTAACCAAACCAGCAGTAATTGTTACAAAAGTCTTAAATCCTGTCTTTTTCCCCTGTCCGCAGACCGGAAAAGAAATCCGTCAGCACTTGGCGGCACTCCTGGGCCAGGATACCCCCTACCAGCGCCGGCCGGTTAGGAAATCCTTCCATATATAAATTCACCACGCCGCCGCAGGCTCCCATGGCCGCATCCCGGGCGCCGTACCACACCCGGGAGATGCGGGCGTTGAGAATGGCCCCGGCACACATGGGGCAGGGCTCCAGCGTCACATACAGCTCACAGCCGTCCAGCCGCCAGGAGCCCAATACCTCATTGGCCTGGGCGATGGCCTCCATCTCCGCGTGGGAGGCGGTGGCGTGCTTTTCCTCCCGCCGGTTGCGGCCCCGGCCTACGACTTGGCCGTCCCGCACGATCACGCAGCCCACGGGTACTTCTCCCGCCGCCGCGGCCTCCCGGGCCAGCTCCAGCGCCAAGGCCATATAGCGCTCCTGCTCGTCCATCATGTTTTTTCCTCCGTTCTGGCATGAAACATGGCATATTTGTCCAAACTTACCGTAGAAATGAAATCAGGAGGGACTGCCATGAAATCCGTTCTCAATTCCAAAAAGCATCCCGCCGACCCGGAGCTGCTCCTGCTCAAGGCGGAGCTGCGGGCGGCCCAGGGGGAACTATCCTTTGCCTACCGCCAATTCGATCAGGCTCTGGCCCCGGAGCTGATCGACTGCTGTATCTACGAGATCAATGCCGCCAAGGCCCGCTGTGACTACCTGATCCGCGCCATCAAGGAGCGCTGTCCCGGTGCAGCGGCCGCAGCGATCATGGAGGAGAGCCGCGCATGGACCTGAATCAAAAAATCCTGGCCGCCCTTCTGGGCGGCTTCTTCCTCATTGCCCTGATCCGGGTATTCCGTTCGCCGCTGCGGCTTGCTCTGCGGCTGCTCTTCAATACCGCTTTGGGCTTTGCGGCGCTGTGGGGCCTTCAGATGACCGCCGGTGTCACCGGCTTTGCCCTGGGTCTGAATCTCTGGAACGCCCTGGTCATCGGCATTTTGGGCCTGCCGGGCCTGGGGCTTTTGCTGCTGATCCAGTGGGTGCTCTAGTTTTGCAAAAGACGAAAGTAAGATTTTACGAGATATTGCGAGATATCAAGAGAAAATCAAAGATATACATATGCTAAATGAAATTGCTGTTGACAGATTCCGATGCCGTGTGCTATAACTAAACATGCTCCGATTTTAACGCGGAGCTCTTGATTTGTAAAGCGATGCAAATATATATGTACGGAGGAAACACCATGTCCACTTTTATGGCAAACAAGGCCAACATCGAGCGTAAGT
>CAUWEK010000043.1:0-13431 GCA_963557435.1 uncultured Dysosmobacter sp. | reverse complement strand
CAGGATCTCGTCCCGGCCCCGGTCGTCCTCCGGCGGGGCGTCGTTATACTGCCGGCACAGTACCTTGGCCCGCTGCCGGGCCTTGCGCAGGACCTCGTCTCCGGCGTCGTACAGTCGGCCGGACACCATCCGTTCCCATTGGTTCATGGGCATGCCTCCTCTCATGTTCAACAACAGTAAAGCAGACCGGCGGGGCGGTGTCAACGGCGAGACTCTTGCTTTTTTGCGGGAATTTGCGTATAGTAAATACCAACCATTCGGCGTCAAAGCCGCGAAAGGAGCGCGACCATGGCTGTCCAGATCATCACGGACTCCACCAGCGATCTGACCGAGCAGGAGCAGCGGGAGCTGAACGTCCACATGCTCCACATGCGGGTCATCTTCGAGGACGGCGTCTATACCGACGGCGTTGACATCACCAAGGAACAGTTCTATGAAAAGCAGGCCCAGGCAAAGATCCTGCCCAAGACCACCCAGGTCAATCCCCAGGAGTACTGCGACACCTTCGAGCCGCTGCTGGCCGGCGGCGACGAGGTGGTGGCCATCCTCATGTCCTCACGCCTGTCCGGCACGTTCCAGTCGGCGCAGATCGGAAAAGATATGGCAAAGGGCGGCGAGCGGCTTTACCTAGTGGACTCCCTGAACGTCACCATCGGCGAAGGACTCCTGGTGCGGGAGGCGGTGCGCATGCGCGACGCCGGAGCCACCGGTGCCCAGATCGCCGCGGCGCTGGAGGAGCTGAAGCACCGGGTGCGGTTCGTGGCCTTCATCGGTACCTTGAAGTATTTGAAAATGGGCGGCCGCATCTCCACGTCCACCGCTGTCCTGGGCACCATGCTGGGTATTTCCCCCGTGGTGGCCATCGTGGAGGGGGAAGTCAAGTCCGTGGGCCAGGTGCGGGGCAAGCAGAAGATCCTCAGCTATACCCTGGACTTTTTCCGGGAGTACCCGGTGGATACCCGCCACTGCGTCATGTTCGGCCACTCCCGGTGTCTGGAGACCATGGAGACCTATCGGGACAAGTGCGTCCAGGCCCTGGGCATCCGGGACTACGCCTGGGACGAGCTGGGCGCCGTCATCGGCACCCATTCCGGACCCGGCTGCTACGGCGTGGCCTATATCGGGTTGAAATGAGAAAGCAGAGCCTTTTTGGCTCTGCTTTCCGTTCCTGTTGCATATACGATTGCATGTTTCCTGGATTTGGAGTAAATGAAGCTTCAGACAAACAACCCCAGGGCGAAGAAGTCGTTCACCTGTCCCAGCAGTACCAGCACCATGCCGATGGGCGTGATGTAGCGGATACACAGGGAGTAGAACCGGTCGATCCGCTGCCTGCTGCCCAGGTGGACCTCCTCCAATACCAGCTTGGGCCGGATCTCCCAGCCCACCATGAGGCTCATCAAAAGAGCACCCAGCGGCATGGCGATGCCCTCGGACATCATATCCATGAAGTCCAGCCAGTTGTCGTTCCAGGGGGCATATTTCACCGTGCCGGAGGCAATCATAGCCTCAGAGGCGTCCTTGAGGGCCACTTCGCTGCCATCTGCCAGCTGGACCTGCGCCGCGCTTTCCTTGAAGGGTACGGGCACGCCGTTGCGGCCCAGACCGTCCACGGCCACCAGCGCTGCCTCCGCCATGATGGCCAGGCACACGATGAGCACCACCCGCTCCCGCACGCCCTTTTTCCCGTGGAGCGCGCCCCGGTCCAGGAAGAAGGTGACTACCACCTCGATCAAAGAGATGGCCGAGGAGATGGCGGCGATGAGCACCAGCAAATAGAAGATCACGCCGAACAGCGGCCCGATGCGCCCCATGGCGCTGAACACGTCCTGCAAGGTGACGAACAGCAGACTGGGACCGCCCAGCGCGATATCGCCCACGTCCATGCCTTGCTGGATGCCGTTGGCCACGGCGGCGGGAATGACCGCAATGCCTGCCATGACGGCCACCAGCGTGTCCGCTCCCACGATGACCATGGAGTTTTTCACCAGGTTTTCGTCCTTTTTCAGGTAAGAGCCGTAGGTGAACATGACGCCCATGGCCAGGGACAAAGAGAAGAACATCTGGCCGCCCGCGGTGGCCAGCACCGTCAAAAAGCCGGGGGCCTTGTCGATGAAGCCGGCGCTGACGGCGTAGCCGGGCACGAACATGAATTTCAGACCCTCCATGGCGCCGGGCAAAGTCAGGCTGCGGCAGATGATGATGACCAGCATGATGAACAATGCCGGCATGCCCACGGTATTGAACTTCTCGATGCCGCCGGAGATGCCGCCCCGGTTGATGAGATAGCAGATCACCAGAAACAGCAGCGTGAACAAAATGCTGCCGAAGGGATTGGTCAGCATGGAGTCAAACAGCTCCGCCCCGGTGGCAAGCTCCGTGGGGAAGGCCAGGGTGCTCAGGTTCAGGGCCATATATTCGATGCAGTAGCCGCCCAGCACCGCGTAAAAGCTCATGACCACGAAGGGGGAGAACACCGCCAGCCAGCCTACCCATTTGAAGCGCTTGGAAAGAGTGGTGTAGCAGCCGATGACGCCCTGGCCCACCTTGCGGCCCATGGCCAGCTCACTGACCATGACGATGAAGCCCACGAACACAGCCAGCAGCAAATACACGATCAAAAACGTGAAGCCGCCGGATTTTCCCATTTTGTACGGAAAGCCCCAGATGTTTCCAAGACCCACGGCAGAGCCGATGGCCGCCAGCAGAAATCCCACGTTACTGGCCCAGGAGCCTCTCTCATTTTTCACAAAGATCCCTCTCTCCCATTCTTTTTTTGAATACCCCTCATTCAAATCATGCATGTAGGATACGCCCTTTTCCGCCTGGTGTCAAGAGAGGCGGCGGGCGTGACGATACAAAACTCTATTCCATAAAAGAAAGACAAGGTAAGATCACATGTTACAATTTCAATCCGTTACCAAGCAGAACGCCGCCAAGCTGCGCAGATATTATGAGCGGTGCAACTACGGACTATGCGAATACTCGGTGGGCACCAAGCTCATGTGGCGAAGCACCCTCCATCCCACCTGGACGGAGGCGGCCGGCTGCCTCATCGTGCGCAACTGCATCGACGGACAGGTGGTGTTCGACTATCCTGTCCCCGGCCCGGAGGGCGATGAGGACGCTGCCCTGGAGCTGATCGAAAACTACTGCCTGGAAGAGGGCATCCCCCCGGTGATCTCCGTGGTGCCCGAGTGCAAGGCAGGGCGGCTTTTGAGCCGCTATCCCTATGTGCGCGTCAGCGACGTGCGCACCTGGCGGGACTATGTGTACTACCGGGAGGACCTGCAGCTGTTTGCCGGACGGCGCTACTCCGGCCAGCGCAACCACATCAACAAGTTCCGCTCCAAGTGGCCGGACGCCCAGTTCCGCCCCCTGGGGGAGGCGGACCGGGCGGTCATCGAGACGTTCTGGCGGGACTACGAGGCGGAGTTCCCCAAGGGAGACAACGCCAAGGCCCGGGACGAGCTGAAGCTGGCACAGAAGATGCTGGGCATGGCGGGCAAACCCTGGTTCCTTGCCGGCGGCATGTTCGACGGGGACAAGCTCATTGCTCTGTCTCTTGCGGAAAAGTGCGGCGAGACGCTGATCATTCACATTGAAAAGGCGCTCTACTCCTACACCGGCGTCTATCCCACGCTGGTGCAGGCCTTTGCCGACGCCTTCGGCGACGGCTGCCAGTGGATCAACCGGGAGGACGACGCGGCAGACCGGGGCCTGCGGACCTCCAAGCTCCAGTACGGCCCGGCCAAGCTGGCACCCAAGTACCGCTTTGAGCCTCAGAATGAGCTGCTGACCCATGTGAAGGCCATTCCGGAGCTGAAGACGGAGCGGCTGACTCTCTCGGCCCTGACGGAGGCGGACATCCCCGCCTATAACGCGCTGGTGCTGGACGGGGAGCGTAACCGCTGGTGGGGCTACGACGACGTGGGCGGCCTGGGCGGCCCCGTCACGGAGCGCAGCTTTTTCGACGTGGCAAACCGGGACTTTGAAAACCGCCAGGCGGCCAACTTTGCCGTCCGGCTGGACGGAAAGCTCATCGGCGAGGCGGTGCTCTACCGGTTCGACTGCCGGGGCGGCGCGGAGCTGGGCTGCCGGATCGACAAGGCCTACGCGGGCTTCGGCTACGGCACGGAGGCCTTTGCCGCCGTGGCGGACTGGGCCCTTTACAAGGTGCATCTGAGCCGTGTGGTGGCCAAGTGCTTCAAGGAAAACCAGGCCTCTTACAAGATGCTCTCTTCCTGTATGCGCAAGAAGGGGGAGGACGAGACGTTCTTCTATTTTGAAAAAGTGGTGTAAAACAAGACGGCGGGGATTCCCGCCGTCTTTTTCCACCTTGCTGTGGAAAAAACGCCATGGTACACTGAGAAAAAAAGGGGGCTGCGCCATGAAAAAGAAACCGCTGGACCGGGGGATGAATGCTCTGAGCCTTTTGCTGCTGGCGGGGATGACAGTGTGGCTGTGCCTTACCTGGGGAAGCATCCCGGCGCAGGTGCCTCTGCATTATAACGCCGCCGGGCAGATCGACCGCTGGGGCGGCAAGGGGACGCTGATGGCCCTGGGGGTCATCGCCTGGGTGCTGTACGGCCTGCTGACCGCGGCAGAGCAGTTCCCCAGCGCCTGGAATACCGGCGTGAAGATCACGGAGGAGAACCGGGAGCGGGTGTACGTCCTGCTGGGGCACCTCCTCAGCACGCTGAAGCTGGTGATCTGCGCCATGTTCGTCTGGATCCTGGCGGCGGCTGCCCGGTGCCGGCCTCTCTCGGCATGGTTTTTGCCGGTGGTGCTGGGGGCGGTCTTCGGAGATATGCTCTATTGGTTCATTCGGGTATTCCGGGCCCGGTAAAGTGCGGAGAAAGAAAGGAGCGAGCGATGGGAGAGCTTGTTTGGCGGGCGCTCGGTGGCCTGGCGGGAAATTTCATTGCCGCGGTGGTGCTGCTTCCCGCGGGATTGATTTTCCTGGCCTATTTTGCCTATATCGTTGTCATGACCATCCGGGAGCTGTGGAAAAAATGAGTGCCGTCAGAAAAAAGCCCGCGCCGTACGGCGCGGGCTTTGCTTGTTTTTACGCTTTTGCATGCTCCAGGTTCATGGGGCCGAAGCCGTGGGGCAGCAGCTCCGGGAGGGTGGTGGAAAGCTCCCGGCCGTCACCGCTCAGGCAGATGACCTCCAGGTCCGGGGCAAACTCAAAAAGCACCTGGCGGCACACGCCGCAGGGCACGCAGAAGTCCGGCCCTGTGCCGGCGATGACGATGCGGACGAAGTCCCGGTGTCCCTCGCTGACCGCCTTGGCCACGGCGCACCGCTCGGCGCAGATGGTGGGGGAGTAGGCGGCGTTTTCAATGTTGCAGCCGGTAAACACCGTGCCGTCGGCGCACTCCAGCGCTGCCCCCACGGGGAAGTGGGAGTAGGGCACATAGGCCCGGTCCAGCATGGCAACGGCGGCGGCTTTCAGTTCTTCACGGGTCATAAAACACTCCTTTTCCGCATGGGTTGGCTTCGGTCTATCTTACGCGGCCTTGGGGGTCCACTTGACGCCCCGGTCCGGGCGCACGTCCAGGTCGATGATGTCCCGGGCGTCATAGAACTGGCTGTACCAGCCGATCACTTTGTCGCTTCCCCGGAGGGTGGTGCCGTCCGGGTGGAGCCGGTCGCAGATAACGGCGCAGATGTCCTTTTTGATATAGCTGAAGCTGTTGATGCCCACGGAGCAGAATACCCGGAAGCCCTGGCTCTGGAGGTACTGGAACACGGGACCGGTGGTCTGCCAGTCGTCCCCGTCGGGCCGCTCACCGTGGGGGTAGAACAAGATGGTGGTGGGGCCCACCAGGGAGCCGACCTCATCGAACCACCGCTTGGTGTCCGCCTGGATGGTCTCCAGGGACTTGGTGCCCAGGCGGATGTGGCCCCAGGTGTGGCTGCCGAAGGTCCAGCCGGTGCGCTTGAGCTCGGCGATGATGGGCTTGACGGCCTCCCGCTCCTTCTGGCGGTTTTGCTCCTGGGCCTCCGTCCAGCTCTTGGTGTCCGTCTGGGTACGGTAGCCCAGGATGCCCTCATAGCCGGTGAGACTCAGGCAGCCCTTGGCGCCGAAGGGAGAGAAGTCCGGATGCTCCTCCACGAACTTGTCCAGAATAGGGATGGCGTCCAGGTCCCGGGAGATGACCTCCGCCCCCTGGGGGTCCTTGCCGTAAGAGGCGATCTTTCCGTCCTCCCCGATGACGAGCTTCCAGGTAAAGCCGTTGGAGAGCATGTACTCATAGTAGTTGGTGTCGTCAAAGGAGAGGATGAGGGGCTTTTTCCCCTCGGGGAGATACAGGGTATTTTTCACCATTTTGGCGTTGCCGCTTTCGTCCGTGGTCTCGCTCCATACGTCCGCAATGTCCACCAGCACATAGCCACGGTCATAAACGCTCTGGAGGATCTTGCGGTACTCATCGGCGGTGACCATGTAGTCGTCGATGCCGTCGGATTGGGCATCGCCGTCAAAGGCCAGCTCCGGGTAGGCCACCACCGGGTGGAAAAAGAGGTGCTCCACGATGCCGTCGTAGGCTACATAGGTGACGCCGTCCCGGCTGCCCCCCTCGGGCATGACGGTGGGATCGTAAATAGAATAGGGCTCGGGCTCCGGCGGGGCCTCCGGCTCCTGGGATTCCTCCTCGGCCGCCTCAGGGGAGTCCGGGTCCTGCTCCGGCGGGGTCTGCCCGCAGGCACACAGGGTCAGCAGCGAACAAACTGCCAGAAAAAAGCACATCCAGCGACGCATGACGATGATCCTTTCTGTCGAAAATGGTTGTAATTCAGTATACCATCTTTTTCGACGGAAGAACCAACAAAATGGTGACAAATCACGGCAAAGACGGGGCGTGCCCAAGGCGCGCCCCGTCGCTGTTTATCGCTTGCTGCCCGGGCGGAACAAAAACGCCGCCGCGGCGCCGAACACCACCGCCGCCGTAATGCCGCCGGCGGCAGCGCCCAGGGGCCCGGTGAAGACCCCCAGCCATCCCTGCTCCGCCACGGCTTTTTCCACGCCGGTGGCCAGGGTGTGGCCGAAGCCGGTCAGGGGGACCGTGGCGCCGGCGCCGCCCCAGCGGATGAGGGGCTCGTACAGTCCCAGGGCACTGAGGGCCACGCCGGTGACCACATAGCCGGTGAGGATGCGGGCGGGGGTGAGGGTGGTGCGGTCAATGAGGATCTGACCGATGGCGCAGAGGATGCCGCCGCACAAAAACGCGTTGAGATATTCCATAGAGCCTCCTGCACGTTGCCGGGCTGTCAGCGGAAGGTGCTGATGCACACCGCGTGGCAGATCCCGGGGATGGATTCTTTTTGAAAGGCGCTGGTGGGGGAGAGCAGCGCCCCGGTGGGCGCGAACACGATCCGCCGCCAGGTCCCCTCCCGGAGCCCGGAGAGCAGATACCCGTTGAACACGGAGGCGGAACAGCCGCAGCCGGAGGCACCGGCGTGCATGTCCTGCCCGGCCAGATCGTAGAGCAGCAGACCGCAGTCGGTAAAGCGGCTGCCCAGTTCCACGCCGTCCCGGCGAAAAAGGTCCCGCACGATCTCGTGGCCCAGCTTTCCCAGGTCCCCGGTGACGATCAGGTCGTAGTCCTCCGGAGCCGTACCGGTATCGCGGAAAAAGGCCGAAAGCGTGTCGTAGGCGGCGGGGGCCATGGCCGCGCCCATGTTGTTGGCGTCGCAGATGCCCTTATCCTGGATCTTTCCGCAGGTCACATGGGTGACGTAGGGCCCGTCTCCGTCCCGCTCCAGAATGGTGCACCCGGCTGCCGTGGCGGTCCACTGGGCCGTAGGCGGGCGCTGGTTGCCGTAGGGCACCGGCATGCGGTACTGCCGCTCCGCTGTGCAGAAATGGGAGGAGGTCATGGCTGCGGCCCGGTCGGCAAAACCGCCGTCGATGAGCAGCGAGGCAAGGGACAGCGACTCTCCCATGGTGGAGCAGGCGCCGTAAAGCCCATAGAAGGGGATCTGGAACGAGCGCAGGCAGAAAGAAGAGCCGATGCACTGGTTCAAAAGATCGCCTGCCAGCACGTAGTCCAGATTCTCCGGCGCCAGGCCCGCCTTTTCCAGCGCCAGGGAAAGGGCCTTTTGCTGCATATAGGACTCCGCCTTTTCCCAGGTGGGCTGGCCGAAAAAGGAGTCCTCCTCCAAACAGTCGAACCAGGCGGCCAGCGGTCCGGCTTTTTCCATTTTGCCGCCCACGCATGCCCCTGCGCAGATGGACGGCGGAGCAGCCAGCGCCACGGTCTGCTTGCCCAGTCGTTTGTTGGTCATTGTGGTCACCTCTCGTTGTGATATGCCTTAGCATGCCCGGCGGGAAGAAAAGTATGACCGGAAATTGGCTGTGCTTGACAGCGGCGGCGGATCATAGTAGACTCCTAATAGTTAGTGTTATCTAACTATTAGGATAGGGAGGATGGAACGAATGGAGATGACCCAGGCGCATATCCGTTATTTGCTGGCCGTTTACGGGCAGATGCGGTCCGGGGCGGAGGTGGGCACCGCCGGAGTGGCCCGGGCCGTGGGCGTGTCCGGCGCGTCTGCCAGCCGGATGCTGCGGGTGCTGATGGAACAGGGACTGGTGGTGCGGCGGCGGTACGGAAAGATCTACCTGACGGACCAGGGCTTTCTGCTGGCCCGCGGCTATGATCGCTGCGCGGCGGTGCTGGAAAAGCGGCTCGGCGGTCTGGGTCTTGGGTTGACGGAGGAGGAGACAGTGGAGCTGGCGGCGATCCTGGCCGTGTCGCTGCCGGAGCGCATCCGCCGAACGCTGGATAAAGAGGCGGAAGCGGAGCGCTGAGCGCTCCGGCGGTGCATGCGGAACATTCCGGTGCCGCGCCGGACGGGGTGCGCATAAAATCCCGGCGGCGGCAGACACTATCGGGCGAATACGGAAAGGAGACGCGTATATGCCCGAGAGAATTGTCATTGCCCTGGGCGGCAACGCCCTGCAGTCCAAGGGAGCTGAGCCCACGGCTCAGGCCCAGCTGGAAACGGTCAAGCGCACCTGTGAGTCCATCGCCCGCATCAGCCAGCGGGGCTACGAGGTGGCGGTGGTCCACGGAAACGGTCCTCAGGTGGGGCGGATCGTCCTGGCCAGCGAGGCGGCAAAGGACGTGGTGCCGCCCATGCCCTTTGACGTGTGCGGCGCCATGAGCCAGGGGTATATCGGCTATCATATCCAGCAGTGCCTCAAGTATGCCCTCAACAAGCGGCGCAAGGACTACCCGGTGGTGTCATTGACCACCCAGGTGGTGGTGGACCGGGCCGACCCGGCTTTCCAGAACCCCACCAAGCCCATCGGCCCCTTTTATAATGCGGAGGAGGCAAAGCGGCTGGAAGCGGAGAAGGGCTATGTGATGCGGGAGGACGCGGGCCGGGGCTGGCGGCGTGTGGTGGCCTCCCCGCGGCCCCGCCGGATCGTGGAGATCGGCGCGGTGCGGCTTTTGTGGGACCATGCCATCGTCATCACCTGCGGCGGAGGCGGCGTGCCGGTTGTGGAAAACCCGGACGGCACGCTGGAGGGCGTGGCCGCCGTCATCGACAAGGACTTTGCCGCCGAGCTCCTGGCCGAGGAGGTGGAGGCGGATGTGCTGCTGATTTTGACCGAGGTGGAGAAGGTGGCCATCCGCTTTGGAAAGCCCAACCAGCAGGACCTGGGCCAGCTGACACTGGAGGACGCCGCCCGGTATGTGCGGGAGGGACAGTTCGGCGTGGGCAGCATGCTGCCCAAGGTGGAGGCGGCCATGCAGTTCGTCCGCTCCAACCCCGGCAAGCGGGCCATCATCACCAGCCTGGACAAGGCCCTGGACGCCCTGGACGGCAAGACCGGCACCGTGGTGACCTTCGCGTAAGGCGGGCCGGAGCGCGAAAAAAACGCCGCCGTGGTTTTCCACGGCGGCGTTTTCAGGCGGGATCAGATTTTGATCAGTTCATACTTCCGGCTGCCAAGGCCCAGCTTTTCGGCGTGCTCCAGGCAGACCTCCCAGTCGGTGTCCGGATGGGCGGCGCGGAAGTGGTCGGCGCAGCTGCCGTCGCAGCCGGCATCAAAGAGGGCAGAGCCGGGGGCGGCGGGCTGGGCCATCACCGCGTCGGCGCAGGCCTGGTCCAGTGCCACGGGGTCGAAGGAGGCGAACATGCCCACATCGGATACGATGGGCACGTCGTTTTCGGCGTGACAGTCGCAGTTGGGGGACACATCCACCACCAGCGACACGTGGAAGCAGGGACGGCCGTCCACCACGGCCTTGGTGTACTCGGCGATCTTCTTGTTCAAAATGGCGGGCGCCTCGTCAAACAGGCACTGGATGGCATCCTTGGGGCAAACCGCCAGGCACCGGCCGCAGCCCACGCACTTATCCGTGTCGATGGCGGCCTTGCCGTTTGTGATCTGGGGCGCGTCATGGGCGCAGATACGCTTGCAGGCGCCACAGCCCACGCACTTTTTCTCCTTGACGAAGGGCTTGCCGGAGTTGTGCTGCTCCATCTTGCCGGCCCGGGAGCCGCAGCCCATGCCGATGTTTTTCAGGCATCCGCCCATGCCCGCCTGCTCATGGCCCTTGAAGTGGGTCAGGGAGACGAACACGTCCGCGTCCATCACCGCCCGGCCGATCTTGGCGGACTTGACGTACTCGCCGCCCGCCACAGGCACCTCCACCTCGTCCGTGCCCTTGAGGCCGTCGGCAATGAGGATGTGGCAGCCGGTGGAGTAGGGGGTGAAGCCATTGATATAGGCGGAGTCAATGTGGTCCAGGGCATTTTTCCGGCCGCCCACATAGAGTGTATTGCAGTCGGTGAGGAAGGGCTTGCCGCCCTGGCTCTTCACCAGGTCTGCCACCGCCCGGGCCCAGTTGGGCCGCAGGTAGGCAAGGTTGCCCGGCTCGCCGAAATGCATTTTGATGGCCACATACTTATCCTCCATGTCGATGTCGCCGAAACCGGCGGTCATCATCAGCCGGGCCAGCTTCTGAGGCAGGTTTTCCCGCCAGCTGGGGCAGCGGAAGTCCGCAAAATACACCTTGGAAGTCTCGCTCATAACCGTTCTCCTTTTCCGTCCCTTTGTACTCCCTGTGCGCCGGATGCGGGGATCGCCCCGCCGGCGTCACTCATCCAGATCCACGCTGATGTGGTCTGTCCCGTGCTGGTCGAATTCCGACAAATACGCGTCGATCCGATCCATCAGTTCGCTGTAATTTTCCCGGGTGAGAGGCTCTCCATCCATATCCCGCAGGGCCAGCTCCTCGGCCAGAATCTCGTAGAACACCACGTCTTCGTAGTTTTCGATGGCCTCGTGGATGCCGCCGTCGGCAAAGGCTCTGGAGGGGATCAGCTCGCCCCGGTAAAGCTCCACCAGCTTGCTCATCTTATGCTGGAGACAGTGGGAAAACACCAGGCTCTCCACCTGGTCGTACTCCTGGATCCGATCGTCCTCCCGGGTGGAATTGATCACCCAGTTTCCTATGTATACCAAGTCCAGCAGATAGCGGAACTGCTGCTCCGTCAGCTCGATCTTCATTGGACAAACACCTCCCGCATGGTCCATAGATTCCATATGGTATGATTATAGCAAAGGCACAGGTAAAATTCCATACAAAAAACAGGGCAAAAAGACTAAAATCTGTCTTGCGGCCAACAGCAGCCCATAGTATAATATATAACTTAGATGTAAGCCGGGTTCCTGGCGGCCCGGAGGGACAGAAGGAGTTTAAAGAGCGTATGGATATGCGACCCATCGGCGTGTTCGATTCCGGCCTGGGAGGGCTGACGGCAGTACGCGCCCTCTGGCAGATCCTGCCGGAGGAACACCTCATCTACTTCGGCGACACCGCCCGGGTGCCCTACGGCGGCCGGTCCCGGGAGACTTTGCTCAAATATGCCCGGCAGGACGTGCGGTTTCTCCGGTCCTTCGATCTCAAGGCGATTTTGGTGGCCTGCGGCACCGTGACCACCACGGCGCTGCCCACGCTGCAAAAGGAGAACGACCTGCCCATCGTGGGCGTGGTGGATCCGGCCTGCCGCCGGGCCGCGGCGGTGACGAAAAACAAGCGCGTGGGCATGATCGCAACGCCTGCCTCCGTCCGCTCCGGGGCCTACAACCGCACCCTGCACGGCCTGGACCCGGAGATCCGGGTCATCGAAAAGGCCTGCCCGCTGCTGGTGCCGCTGGTGGAAAACGGACGGGTGCGCCCGGGAGACGTGGTCATCGAGACGGTGGCCCGGGAGTATCTGGAGCCTCTGCGCCAAAGCGGCATCGACACGCTGATCCTGGGCTGTACCCACTACCCGCTTTTGACAGACGTGATCGCCGGGATCATGGGGCCGGAGGTGGAGCTGGTGTCCGCCGGAGAAGAGGGCGCCTTCGAGCTCAAGCGCATGCTCAAATCCCGCGGCCTGCGGGCGGACGAAACCCAGCGGGGCGAGTCCGAGTTTTTCGTCAGCGACCGGGCGGAGGATTTTGAGAATCTGGCGTCCCTCTTTTTGCAGGAGGATCTTCATCACGGGGCACGGAGGATTGACATTGAAGAATACTGAGCAGGAAAAGCTGCCGGTGCTGCTGCGCATCCGGGGCGAGCAGTATTTTGACGGCATCGACCCGGATCAAACGGAGCTGATGACCGAGGGGACCCTGGAGCTGACGGAGCAAGGCATGCGCCTTTCCTATGATGAGACGGCCCTCACCGGCATGGAGGGGACCACCACCACGTTTGCCGTGGAGGGCGGCCGGGTGACGCTGACCCGGTCTGGATCGGTGAACTCCCAGATGATCTTTGAGGAGGGGCGTCAGCACACCTCCCTTTATGAGACCCCCTACGGGGAACTGACCGTGGATATCCAGACCAGCTGCCTGCGCCACAACCTGACGGAGCGGGGCGGCATCATGGAGATCAAGTACTCCATTGCCGTGGAGCACACCGTCACAGGACGCAACTGCTTCAAGATCCGGGTCAAACGGAAATAACCAATAAACCAACGAAAGAGGATAGAGATATGATCAACATGATCCAAAACGCGAAAGACCAGGCGGCGGCGCTGGCCATGTCCGCCTACGAAGCGGCGGTGGCCGACGGCACGCTGCCCCGGGCGGAAGTGAAGACCGCGCCGGTGGAGATCCCCAAGGACACGGCCAACGGCGACTTTACCACCACCTTTGCCCTGGCGGCCTCCAAGGCGCTGCGCCAGCCCCCCCGCAATATCGCCCAGGCTCTGCTGGATCATATGAATCTGGAGGGCACTTACTTCACCTCCGCCGAGATCGCCGGCCCCGGCTTTTTGAACTTCCGCCTCCATGACAGCTGGTATGCCGGCGTCATGGGCGCGGTGGAGTCCGAGGGCGACGCCTACGGCACCTGCGATACCCACAAGGGCCAGAAGATCATGGTGGAGTTCGTCTCCGCCAACCCCACCGGCCCCATG
>CAUWEK010000042.1:0-13617 GCA_963557435.1 uncultured Dysosmobacter sp. | reverse complement strand
AATGGACACTAGAACCTGAATCTAGCGAGTCTGCCAATTCCACCACTCGCGCATAGAGCGGTTATCTTTTCAGAGACACCGTATGGTGCGGCTGACGGGATTTGAACCCACACGTCGATTCGGACACCAGCACCTCAAGCTGGCCTGTCTACCAGTTCCAGCACAGCCGCAAATGGATGTTCCCTGGAAAAGACTGCTTGATTATTATAGCCAGAACTGGCGACAATGTCAACCATAATTTTTGCTTTTCTTAAAAAATTTCCCCCGCCGTTTTCCGGCGGGGGAAAAGAGAGGGTCAGCGCTGTTCCATGGGAGTGTAGGAGCGGTGTTCTTCCACGCACTCATAGCGGGGACGAATGAGCTTTCCGCCGGCGGAAAGCTCCTCCATGCGGTGTGCGCTCCAGCCGGCAATACGGGCCACGGCGAACAGGGGGGTGTAGAGCTCCATGGGCAGCCCCAGCATCTCATAGACGAAGCCGCTGTAAAAGTCGATGTTGGTGGACAGGACCTTCTTGTTCTGCCGCTGCATCAAAAGCTGCTTGCCGATACGCTCCACGTTGGCGTAGAGCTGCAGTTCCTTCTCCCGGCCCTTCTCGGCGGCCAGGTGGTGGACATACTCCCGGAACACCTCGCACCGGGGGTCGGTCTTGGTATAGACCGCGTGGCCCAGGCCGTAGATCAGTCCGCTGCGGTCGAAGGCCTCCTTGTTGAGCATGCGGGTGAGATAGTCGGCCACACAGTCCTCATCGTTCCAGTCGGCCACGTTTTCCTTGATGTCGTCCATCATGGCCATGACCTTGTTGTTGGCGCCGCCGTGGCGGGGACCCTTCAAAGAAGCCATGGCCGCGGCGATGGCGGAATAGGTGTCCGTGCCGGAGGAGGTGACCACGTGGTTGGTGAAGGTGGAGTTGTTGCCGCCGCCGTGGTCGGCGTGCAGCACCAGGGCCACGTCCAGGGTGCGGGCCTCCAGGGGCGTGTAGCTCCGGTCCTCCCGCAGCATCCGCAGGAAGTTCTCCGCCGTGGACAGCTCCGGCTTGGGCACGTGGATAAAGAGGCTCTCGCCCTGGCTGTACCGCCACGCCTGATAGGCGTAGATGGCCAGCACCGGCATGTTGCTCATCAGCTGCAAACACTGGCGCAGCACGTTTTCAAGGCCGATGTCGTTGGGCTTGTCGTCGTAGCAAAACAGCGTCAAGATGCCCCGCTGCATGGTGTTCATCAGGTCCCGGGGGGGATTTTTCATGATGACGTCCCGGAAAAAGTTGGTGGGCAGCGTCCGGTAGGAGGCAAGCTGGCCGCAGAAATCCTGCAGCTGGGCCTCGTCGGGCAGCTCGCCGAACAGCAGCAGATAGGCGGCCTCCTCGAAGGCGAAGTGCCCCCGCTTGGCCGAACCCCGCACCAGCTCCCGCACGTCGATGCCCCGGTAGTACAAAACGCCGTCGGTGGGGGTGATATGCTCATCCTCGGCCACGGTGTAGGACTGGATCTCCGCCACCCGGGTCAGACCGGTCAGCACGCCGCGGCCGTCCTCGTTGCGCAGTCCCCGCTTGACATTGTACTCCTTGTAGAGCTTGGGGTCGATGTAGTTCTTCTTTTCCCACTGCTCTTTCAAGGATAAAATGGCAGGCGTGATCTCACAGTATGCGTTTTCGCGGTTTTCTTTCCAGATCATGGGGCGGCGCTCCTTTCTGTTTCAAAGCCTTTTTGCAATACTACCACGTAAAACTTTCATTTTCAAGCTAAAATTAAAAAAAATACCGTTAATTTTGCATGAACAAAAATTTATCTTGCATATAAGCAAAAAGAATAGCGCCGCCGGAGGCGGCGCTATATAGGACTGGGGGAGCGCGCGTTTACAGGCAGGCCAGTGTCTGGCCGATGGGCTCGGTGATCACCAGGTCCGCGGTCAGGTCCCGGGCCACGGGAGACTTGTTGATGAGCACCAGCTTGTGGCCGTGGTAGTAGTTGATGAGCCCCGCGGCGGGCCAGACGTTCAGAGAGGTGCCGCCGATGATGAGCATGTCCGCCTGGGAGATAAAGCGCACGGACGCGTCCAGCACGTCCTGGTCCAGACTCTCCTCGTAGAGCACCACGTCCGGCTTGATGACGCCGCCGCAGGTGCACCGGGGCACGCCCTCGCCGTGGAGCAGGGCGTCCAGGGGATAGAACTTGCCGCAGCGCTGGCAGTGGTTGCGGTGGACGCTGCCGTGGAGCTCCAGCACATTTTTACTGCCGGCGGCCTGGTGCAGTCCGTCGATATTCTGGGTGATGACGGCCTTGAGCTTTCCTTCCTGCTCCCACTGGGCCAGCTTCCGGTGGGCGTCGTTGGGCCGGGCGTCGGGGGCGAGCATCTTGGCCCGGTAGAAGCGGAAGAACGCTTCGGGGTTGCTTTCGTAGAAGGTATGGCTTAAAATCACCTCAGGCGGGTAGTCCCACTGCTGGTGATACAGTCCGTCGGTGCTGCGGAAATCCGGAATGCCGGACTCCGTGGACACGCCGGCCCCACCGAAAAAGACGATGTTGTCGGACCCGTCCACCAGCTCTTTGAGCTTTTTGATTTCTTCCGTCATGAAGATCCCTCCGATCCAATATGCATATAAAGGAGCAGTTTATGAACATCCAGATTTTTGGCTCGTCCAAATCCTTTGATACCAAGAAGGCCCAGCGGTGGTTCAAGGAGCGGCGTATCCCGTTCCAGTACATCGATGTGCCCTCAAAGGGATTATCCCCCCGGGAGTACCAGTCCGTCAAGCAGAAAGTGGGCTTTGAGGCCCTGGTGGACACCTCCTGCCGGGCCTATGAGGCGCTGTACATGGCCTATATCACGCCCCAGGCCCAGGAGGAGACGCTGCTGGAGCATCCGGAGCTTTTCCGTACGCCCATCGTCCGCAACGGGCGGGAGGCCACGGTGGGCTACTGCCCGGACGTTTGGAGCAAGTGGGAGTAAACGCCTGGCGGATGCGTGGCATTGGAAAATCTGCACATGCTAGACACTGTGAAGAAAGGAGGCGGTCATCGTGTGGGAACCGCCCATGCCGAAAAACACCTTTTTGCGGTGTATCTACCTGATGTTCCGCCGGTATCTGCGCCACGGTGTGGGGATCCAGAGCGCGGCGCTGGCCTTTTATCTGCTGTTTACCATCTTCCCGTTTTTGATTTTTGCCAGCGCCCTGCTGGGCCTTCTGCAGCTGGATGTGGCGGGCATTTTGCAGGTGCTGGAGGATTTTTTGCCCCGTGAGGTGGTGAACCTGGTGGGGATGTATCTGACCTATGTGCGGGAAAATCCCAGCCCGCAGCTGATGGTATTCGGTCTGGCCTTTTCCGTGTACTTCCCTATGCGGGCGGCCAACTCCCTGATGCGGGCGGTGCGCACGGCGTACCACCTGGGGCCGCCCCGCCATGCCCTGGTGCACTATTTCAAGAGCCTTTTATACACGGTGCTGCTGATCCTGGCCATTGCGCTGACGCTGGCCATGATGACCGTGGGCGACCGGCTGCTGGCCTACGCGGTGGAAAACTTCTCGCTGCCGCCGGTGGCGGCGGAGGCCTGGGCCCGGCTTCGGTTCCCCGTGGCGGGCACCACCGGCTTTTTCGCCCTGTTTTTCCTCTATGCCTTTGCCCAGGACAGCCGCCAGAGCTGGCGCAACCTGTGGCCGGGGACGCTGTTTTCCCTGGCTGCCTGGCTGACGCTTTCCTTTTTGTACTCGGTATATGTGGATAATTTTGCCCACTACTCCGTGCTGTACGGCTCCATCGGTACCATGATCGTGCTGATGATCTGGCTCTATATGAGCTCGGCCACCCTCATCATGGGGGCGGAGCTCAACGGGACCATCATCTCCCTGCGCAAGGACAAAGGACAGATCTGAAAAACCGGCTGCCCAAAAGGCGGCCGGTTTTTTCTTTGCAGGTCACGGCTGGCACTGACCGCAGGGGGTGTAGCCCTGGTCCAGCAGTGCCTGCCGGTCTCCCGTGAAGGATTCGCGGTTGTCCGGACTGATGGAGGCGGCGCCGGAGCAGCCGGGGTCGTGGAACTTCTTGGTCTTGGTGTTGAGGGTGTATGTAAAGGATACGGTGTCGCCGCTCTCCGCCGGAGCGTCCTCTTCGGCGGGCTGTGCGTCTTCATCGGAAGACGGGGCGGCGGACTGGTCCTGGGCGGCGGTGGGGTCGCCCAGCTGGCTCTCGCCGGTGGCGTAGTCGATGACCACCCCGGGCTGGACATTGTAGACATACACATTGAAGCTGACGCCCTGGCCCTCGTCCTCCACGGAAAGGGCCTCCATCTGCACGCCCCGGGCCACCAGCTCGTCGCCCTGGAAGATGGGTGTCACCCGGTAGAGCACGTGGTTGCCGGTCTCCTGGACGTAGTCGGCCACCTCATCTTCAAAGGGGAGCATGCCGTCCACGTTCAGATAGCGGGTGCCTGTGATGAGATTTTCCTCATTGGCGTTTTCCCCGGTGAGCTGATAGCCGATCAGGTGGCAGCGGTTGTAGAGGTACTTGCCGTCCACACAGTCGTATTTGACGGTCTGCCAGCCGGAGGGCTTCACCTGGCCGATGGAACCCCGGTCCTCCGTGGGCATGGTCTCCAGACCCACGCAGGCGTAGGCGCTGCCGCAGCGGCCCAGGGCGTCCAGGGGGCTGTAAGACTCAAAGGCGGTGGTGGTCAGATCCTCATCCGTAAAGGCAGGGACGTTGCCGTCCAGCTCCACATAAGGCGCGCCGCTGTATGCGGGTACGTCTTCCAGGGAGACGGCGGGGGTGTCGGCGGCGGGAGAGAGATAGACGCGGAATACCCCGATGCCCAGAGCGGCGCACAATGCCAGCAGGGGCAGGAGTGGGTTGGAACGTTTGCGGGTGCGTTTCATGGGGTGCCTTCCTTTCTGTTGCGTTGATGGATGGTTATTATACCGCCCCGCCGGCCAAAACGCAAATCCCCTTTACTTTGCTGGTAAGATGCACTAGAATAGCACATATTAAGGAAAAGACCTGGAAAGGATGAATTGCTTTGATGGAAGAAAAGCTCCAAGAATACGCCCGGCTTTTGGTGCGGGTGGGACTGAACGTGCAGAAGGGCCAGGACCTCATCATCTCCTGCCCGGTGGAATGCGCCTATTTTGCCCGGCTGTGTGCCGCGGAGGCCTATGCCATCGGCTGCCGGGAGGTGGTCATGAACTGGCATGACGACGCCATGAGCCGTATGAAGTACCTGCAGGCGGCGGAGGACGTGTTTGAGACGGTGCCCGTCTGGCGGGAGCGGTTTTTCAACGACTATGCCAAGGCGGGCGCGGCGTATCTTGCCATCTCCGCCACGGACCCGGAGAACCTCAAGGGCGTGGACCCCCAGCGGATCGTCAAGTCCCAGCAGGCCTCCGGCAAGGCCCTCAAGGACTTTGACCGGCTGCAGATGGCAAGCGGCTTCCCCTGGTGCATCGCCTCCATCCCCATCCCCAGCTGGGCAGAGCGCGTGTTCCCCGGCGCGCCGGACGCGGTGGATCGGCTGTGGGACGCCATCTTTGCCGCCGTGCGCATCAGCGGCGACGGCAAGTGCGTGGAAAAATGGCAGTCCCATCTGGACACCCTCCACCGCCGTGTGGAAAAGCTCAACAGCCTGCGCCTTGCTTCCCTGCACTATACCAACTCTCTGGGCACGGATCTGACCATCCGTCTGCCCCAGGGGCATATCTGGGAGGCCGGCAACGATGTGACGCCCAAGGGACAGACCTTTATCGCCAACATCCCCACAGAGGAGATCTTCACCGCCCCGCTGAAAAACGGCATCGACGGCGTGGTGTACTCCGCCATGCCCCTGGTGAACGACGGCAACATCATCGACAAGTTCCACTTTGTGGTCAAAGAGGGACGGATCGTGGAGGCCCACGCGGAAAAGGGAGAGGATTCCCTGCTGGCGGCCATCTCGTTGGACGAGGGAGCCCGGTACTTCGGCGAGGTGGCCCTGGTGCCCTATGACAGCCCCATCTCCAACCAGAAGATCCTGTATTACAACACCCTCTTCGACGAGAACGCCGCCTGCCACCTGGCCTTCGGCGAGGCGTATCCCTGCATCGAGGGCGGACGGGACATGACCAAGGAGGAGCTGAAGGCCCGGGGTCTCAACGACTCCATCACCCATGTGGACTTCATGGTGGGTACGCCGGATCTCTCCATCGTGGGCACCACTCAGGATGGACGCCAGGTCCCCATTTTTGTGGACGGCAATTTTGCCCCCGATATCTGAAAAAAAGAAAGAGAGGAACGATCCCATGGCCTACGAGAAAAAACAGTATGATGAGAGTGTGCTGCTGGCGGAGGGCGCCCGGGTGTCCGGGGACGTGACGCTGGGCAGAGAGGTCAATATCTGGTACAATGCCGTGCTGCGGGGCGACGACGGCGCCATCGTGGTGGGTGACGAGACCAACATCCAGGACTGCGCCGTGCTCCATGAGGAGACCACCGTGGGCCGGGGCTGCACCATCGGCCACGGGGCCATCGTCCACGGCTGCACCGTGGGGGACAACACCCTGGTGGGCATGGGAGCCATCATTCTCAATGGCGCCCGTATCGGCAGCAACTGCATCGTGGGCGCCGGCGCGCTGGTCACCGGCAAGATGGACGCGCCGGACGGCGTGATGATCCTGGGCAGCCCCGCCAAGGTGGTGCGCCCCCTGACGGAGGCGGAGATCGAGAGCAACCGCGTCTCCGCGCAAGGGTATCTGGAGGCAGCCCGGCGGTATCGGGCGTGAGTCCCGGCGCGGGGCCGGGCGGAAAGGATCGCACAAGGATAAGACGATGGAGTGGAAAAAAGAAAATCTGCGGGGATTGCTGCTGGTAGTCTGCGGCGGCATCGCGTTTTATTGTCTCCTGCAAAATCTGCCCGCCGTGGCCATGGCGGTGGGCTGGCTGTTGGAGATCCTGGCGCCGTTTTTGCTGGGCGGCGCCATGGCGTTCGTCCTCAATGTGCCCATGCGTGCCATTGAGCGGCACCTGTTCCCGCCGCGCCCCGGAAAGCGGGGCAAGGGACGGCGTCCCCTGGCGCTGCTCATTACGCTCCTGGCGGTCATCGGGGTGCTGGTGCTGGCTTCCAGTGTCATCGGCCCCGGCATCGCCGAGGCGGTGCGCTCTCTGGCGGCCCAGGTGCCTGCGGCGGCGGAGCGGCTGTGGGAGCAGGTGTCCCGGCTGGAGCAGTATCTTCCCATGCTGGAATCACTGCTGGCGGACTGGAACATGGAGGACTGGAAGAACATCACCCAAAAGGCGGCGGAGCTGCTGCAGACCTGGGGCGGCGGGATCGTCTCCTCCGGCAGCATGGTCATCGGCGGTGTGGTCAGCGGCGTGAGCACGTTCATCATTGCCCTGATCTTCTCCTTTTACATCCTGCTGCAAAAGGAAAAGCTGGGCCGCCAGGGCCGCCAGGTGCTCTACGCGCTGCTGCCGGAGCGGCGGGCGGACCGGACGCTGGAGATCCTGCGCCTGTCCTCCCGGACCTTTTCCAGCTTCCTCTCCGGACAGTGCCTGGAGGCGTGCATTCTGGGCACGCTGTTCGTGGTGTCCATGACCATTTTCCGCATGCCCTACGCACTGCTGGTGGGCGTGCTCATCGCCCTGACGGCGCTGATCCCCATTGTGGGCGCCTTCATCGGCTGCGGCGTGGGCGCGCTGCTGATCGCCATTGCCGATCCCTGGAAGGCCCTGGGATTTGTGGTGCTGTTTTTGGTGATCCAGCAGGTGGAGGGGAATCTGATCTATCCCCATGTGGTGGGCTCCTCCGTGGGGCTGCCCTCCATCTGGGTGCTGGCGGCGGTGACCCTGGGCGGCAAGCTCATGGGCATCATGGGCATGCTGCTGTTCATCCCCCTTTGCTCCGTGCTCTATGCCCTGTTCCGGGACTATGTGAAGACCCGGCTGGGGCAGCGGCATGTGCCCGTCCACAAGTGGCGGGACGACCCGCCGGCGCCGGGGACTTAGAAGTGAAAAAGAACACCCCGCCGGGCGAAAAGGCCCGGCGGGGTGCTTTTTTACATGCAGTGTTCCGTGAAGGCGCGGAAAATGGCCCGGCTGGCCTCGTCCGTCCGGAAGCTGAACTCCGGGTGCCACTGGACGGCCAGTAGAAAGGGGTGGCCGGGGCAGGAGACGGCCTCCACCAGCCCATCCGGGGCATGGGCCTCCGCCGTCAGGGAGGGCGCAAGACGCCGGATGCCCTGGTGGTGGTAGCTGTTGACACCCAGCTCCCGCGCTCCGGTGATGGCGGAGAGCATGCCGCCCTCTGTCAGCGTCACAGTATGGACGGAGCGGTCGTAGGGGGGCTGCATCACGTGGGGCAGGGCGTCGGGCTTTTGGGCGGGCAGGTCCTGGTACAGTGTGCCGCCCATCAGGGCGTTGATGAGCTGCACGCCCCGGCAGATGCCCAAAATGGGCTTGCCGCCCTGACGAAACAGGTGGAACAGTGTGCGCTCCAGCGCATCCCGGCGCGGGCAGGGCGGGGCGCAGAAAGGCTCCGGGGCCTGGCCGTACAGGGCCGGGTCCACGTCGTGGCCGCCGGTGAGCAGCAGACCGTCGCACAGGCTGAAGATCTGCTGCGCGTCCGCCTCGTCGGCCTCCAGCGGCACCATCAGCGGCAGGGCGCCTGCTGCGCGCAGACCGTCCAAATAGCCGGGCAGCATCCAGATGCTTTCCAGACGGTCATCCCAAAGAGGCGTGACGGCAATGACAGGCTTTTTCATAGGTGTTCCTCCTGGTGGGGTAAATTTCTATGGGGAAAGTATAGCCGGGCGGAGCGAGCCTGTCAACGAGGAAAATTTGCAAAGCCTATTGACAAGGATAGTTGTCAATGCTATGCTGGTAATGACAAGAAAAGTTGTCAATTTGACGGACAAAATTGTCATTTGGGAGGTGCGGAGCCATGCCACTTCACAACCGGCTGAAGGAGTACCGGGCAAGACTTGGCGTCAACCAGCAGCAGATGGGCGCCCTGGCGGGGGTGTCCCGCCAGACCATCAGCCAGATCGAGCGGGGAGACTACTCCCCGTCGGTGACACTGGCGCTGAAGCTGGCCAAGATCTGCCAGGTGCGCGTGGAGGATATTTTTTCGTATGAGGAGGATGAAGAGAATGCGTGACCGGGTAAAACAGGAAAACAAAAAAGCGCTGCCGGGCTTTTTCATTTTGATCCTGGTGAGCGGCATATTCGGCGGCCTTGCGGGCTTTGCGGGCTCCGTGGCGGCAAATCTGGGCGTGGGAGAGCGGGCCGCAGCGGCCATGGACGGGGTGCTGCGGGCACTGGCCGTGTGGGGCATCCCCGTTTGCAGCGTGGTGCTGCTGGGCGGCGGCTGGTGGCTGTATGCCTCGGCCAAGCGGCGCTGGCGCGGCTGGGACGGCGAGGACGAGGACGTGATCTCCCGGGCGGAGGAACTACTCAGCTGGGCGCTGCTGCTGTCGGCCCTGGCGGTGCTGGTGGACTTTGGCTGCGTGTCTGTGGGCGCGGTCTACACCGAGGGGATGGAGGGACTGATCTGCGTGGCGGAGCTGGTGGTCTCCTGTGCCGTTTTGGTGGTCCTGCAGCAGAAGATCGTGGATCTGGAGCGGCGCATCAACCCGGAAAAACGGGGCAGCGTCTACGATGTGCACTTCCAGAAAAAGTGGATGGCCAGCTGCGACGAGGCGGAACAGCGCCAGATGGGCCAGGCGGCCCACAAGGCGTTCGTGGCAGCCACCTATGTGTGCTTTGGGCTGTGGCTGGGGCTGTTTTTGCTGGATCGGGTCTTTGACACGGGGATTTTGCCCATGGTGCTGGTGCTGGTGATCCTGGGCGTGATGCAGGTGACGTACACCCTGGAGTGCATCCGTCTGAGCCGCAAGGGCGGATCGTGCTGACCATTTTGCCCGATGCCGCTTTTGATACGTATGGAAAACCGCCCCGCTTGCAAGCGGGGCGGTTTTATGATATGGTGAGTGATACTGATGCAAGACGGAGGGCGCGCCATGGAGCTGGGGAAAAAACGTCTGTTTTTGCTGGACCTGGACGGTACGGTATATCTGGAGGAGACGCTGCTGCCGGGCGCGGCGGCGTTTTTCCGATGGGCGGCGGAGAGCGGCGCTCACGTGCGGTATCTGACCAACAACTCCTCCCGGGGCGTGGAGGCGGGGCTGGAGAAAATGCACCGACTGGGCGTTCCGGCCCGGCGGGAGGAGTTCCTCACCGCCGTGGAGGCTGCCATCTATTACCTGCGCACCCGGCGAAAGGCCGGCGAGGCCTATTATGTGGTGGGCACGGAATCCTTCTGCGGCCAGCTGCGTCAGGCCGGCATCGATGTGCGGCAAACGCCGGATGCGGACGTTGCGGCGGTGCTGGTTGGCTTTGACACGGAGCTTCGCTACCAAAAGGTGGAGGATGCCTGCCGCCTTTTGTTCCGGGGCGCGGACTTCCTGGCCACGAACCCGGACCTGGCTTGCCCCACGCTCTATGGCTTCATGCCGGACTGCGGTGCCATCTGCCGCCTGATCGTCAGCGCCGTGGGCCGTGAGCCGGTGTATATCGGCAAGCCCGACCCCACCATGATCCGCCTTGCCCTGGAGCAGACGGACTGCAAGGCGGAGGAGGCGCTGATGGTGGGCGACCGGCTGTATACGGACATCGCCTGCGGCCGCAACGCCGGGGTGGACACCGTGCTGGTGCTCACCGGCGAGGCCACGGCGCAGGATGCCGCCGTGAGTGCCACGCCGCCCACCCTGATCTGCCGGGATATGGCAGAGCTTTTGCAGCGCATCCGGGAGGCGCGGTCATGACCCGCCTGCTGCTGAGCGCCGTTTTGGCGCTGGTACTGGCCGGGATGTCGGTGGCGAGCGTGGTGGCGCTGCCTTTTTTGGGCGGGTTCCTGGTGCCCCGGGTGATCGGCGTTCTGGTGCCGCTGTGTGTGCTGGTTTGGTTTTGGCTCCACGGCCGGAACTGTGGTCCCGGCTGGGAGCGTCTGACCGGCGTGCGCTATGCGCACCGGGGCCTGCATGTTCTGCCCGACGTGCCGGAAAACTCCCTGGCCGCCTTTCGCCGGGCGGCAGAGGCGGGGTACGGCGCGGAACTGGATGTACACCTGACGGCGGACGGCCGCCTGGCCGTGGTGCATGACGGGGAGCTTTCCCGGCTGTGCGGTCGGGCCGGCGTGGTGGAGGAGCTGACGGCCGGGGAACTGGCATCCTACCGGCTGTGCGGTACAGAGGAGCGGATTCCCTTTTTGGAGCAGGCGCTGGAGATCTTCGAAGACCGCGCACCGCTGATCGTGGAGCTGAAAACGGCTGGAGGAAACTACGCGGCGCTCACAAAAGCGGCGGTGGCGTGTCTGGACAAATTCCGCATAGACTACTGCCTGGAGAGCTTCGACCCGCGGGTGCTGGTGTGGCTGCGGAAAAACCGGCCGGAGCTGCTGCGGGGCCAGCTTTCCCAGAATTTTTGGAAGCATCCGGAGGGACTGAGTCCCTGGCTGCGGCTGGTACTGACGAATCTTTTATGCAACCCCGCCGCCCGGCCGGACTTTGTGGCCTGCCGGTTTGAAGACCGCAAGGGCCTGGCGTTCCGGCTTTGCCGGCGCATGGGCGTCCGTTCGGCCTATTGGACCATCCGCTCCGCCGAGGCGCTGCGGATGGCGGAGGCGGAGGGAGCAATGGTGATTTTTGAACAGTTTGATCCGAAGGAGGAAGGGAGAACTTGAAGAAACTGACGAGACGGGAAAAGAAGCTGAAAAAGCAGCGGGAGAAGCGCAGCTTCCGCCAGGCCATGAACAAGGAACTGCGGGAGCACAAGAGTTCCTTTTTTGTGTTCTACATCCTGCGCTTTTTGGTGCTGGTGGTGCTGGTGCGCCAGGCGGTCATGCGCAACTATGAGAGTATGTTCTTCTGCATTTTGACCATCCTGCTTTTGTATGTGCCCAGCTGGATTCAGGTCAAGCTGCGCATCGAGCTGCCGCCGGCGCTGGAGATCACGGTGCTGTGCTTCATTTTCGCCGCGGAGATCCTGGGCGAGGTGAACGCCTTCTATGTGAAGATCAACAATTGGGACACCATGCTCCATACGCTCAACGGCTTTTTGGCGGCGGCGGTGGGCTTTTCCATGGTATTGCTGCTCAACGACGATGAGCGGCTGACCTTCGACCTCTCGCCGCTTTTCCTGGCGCTGGTGGCCTTCTGTTTTTCCATGACCATCGGCGTTTTGTGGGAATTCTTTGAGTTTGGCATGGACTACTTCTTCGGGACGGATATGCAGAAGGACACCGTCATCCACGCGCTCCACACGGTGGCGCTGGACACCACCCGCACCAACAAGGTGGTGACCATCCCGGATATCCAGGACGTGGTCATCAACGGGGAGAGCCTGGGCCTGGGCGGCTATCTGGACATCGGCATCATCGACACCATGAAGGATCTGTTCGTGAACTTCATCGGCGCGGTGGTGTTCTCCGTAACGGGCTTTTTCTATGCCCGCAGCAAGGGGGAAAAGCGTACCCCGGCCCAGAGCTTCGTGCCCAGCAAAAAGACGGAGGAGACGGACTATCTGGCCCAGGCCAGGGAGGAAAACCAGCTTCCCGCCGGGGAAGAGCCGGATTCATAACAGAAAAAAGGACGGGCGACAGCCCGTCCTTTTCTTTTTCGGTTCAGTCATCGTCGTCGTGGTCGTCATGGTAGTCATCGTCGTCATCATGATCGTCGTCCTCCCAGTCCTGCTCGGACTTGAGGACGGTACCGTCGGCGGCCAGGATCTCATATTCATATTTGCACTGGGCGGTCTCAAATTCGATCTCATAGATCAAAATGCCGTCGTCCCGGTCCCGGGAGACCTCCTGCCTGATGATCTGGGAGGAGGAGACGCCGGCGTGGCGGAGCGCGGCGGAGAGGGCCGCGTCCCGACCGATGTCGCTGCCGCTCTGGCCGGCACTACTGCTTTGGCCGCCACCGCTGCTCTGAGCACCGGAAGCGGTGCTCTGGCCGGAGCCGCTGCTTTGAGAACCGGAAGAGGCGCTTTGCCCGCTGCCCTGTGCGGAGGAAGCGGTGCTCTGGGCGCTGCCCTGACCGGAAGACTGGGTCTTGGAGCGGGGCACCTTATACTTGACCACCTGGCCCGAGTGGGCGTTGATGTCGTACTCATACTCCTCGCCGGCAGCTTCAAACTCGATCTCGTAGACCATGGTGCCGTCCTCACTATCCAGCTCCACCTCCAGCTCGTAGATCTGGTCGGAGGTGAGGCCCGCGTGGGTCAGAGCGATGGACAAAGCCGCGTCCTGCCCGATGCAGGACTTGTCGCTGGCGGCGCCGGTCTGGGTCACGGACTGGGACTGGAGCTGGCGGGACTGGGCAATGAGCGCGATCTCATTGACGGAAAGCGGCGCCAGGTCAGAGAGCTTCAAGGTGGGGTCCTGGGCGGTGACCTCCTGGATGAGGGCCGCCTTTCCCAGGGAGATGCCGTACTGCTCCGCCAGGGCGGCCAGGGCCTCGTCACCGGTCACGCTCTGGGACAGCACGGCCGGCTCCAGAGCGTCATCGGAAAATACGGCGGAGATGGCGTCGGTGATCTCCTGCTGGAGCTGGGCCGAGCGGGCGGCGTCCTGGTTTTCCACGGACACCAGGATGGCGTTTT